>NZ_AOME01000054.1 GCF_000336935.1 Halococcus salifodinae DSM 8989
CGAGCGGCGCGGTCGCGGCCGATCAGGTCGTGACGTTTCACGACGCGAAACCCGGACTCGGTGAGCGCGACGCCACGGTACGCGTGGCGGACATCGGCATCCCGGCGGCTGCCGAGCGGTTCGTCGGCCCTGGGGATCTCCGGACGAAAGCCCGTGATCCCCACGCCGAAAAAGGCGATTCGGGACGAGTGCTCGTGATCGGCGGCGGTCCCTACACTGGCGCACCCGCGCTCGCGGCCGAGGCGTCACTGCGTGCGGGCGCGGACCTCGCGTTCGTCTCGGTCCCACAGCAGGTCTTCGAGCCGATCGCGGGCTACGCCGAGGATCTCATCGTCCAGCCCTACGACGCCGAGCAGCTCTCACCCGACCAGGCCGAGGGCCTCGTCGAGACCGCGACCGACCACGACGACGTGGTGGTGCTCGGCCCGGGGCTCGGCACCGCCGACACGACGCTCGAAGCCGTCGAGCAGTTCCTCCAGAAGTTCGACGGTCGGGCAGTGGTCGACGCCGACGCGCTCTCAGTGGTGCCCGGGATCGACACCGACGCCACGCTGGTCTGCACTCCCAATCGCCACGAACTTGCCGAAATGGGCGGACCGGACGTCGACGACCTCCGGAGCGCGACCGACGAAATCGAGTCGTTCGCCGCGGATCTCGGTCACGTCGTGCTGGCGAAGGCAAAGGACGACGTGATCACCGACGGCGAGACCACCCGGATCTGTCGCGCCGGCACGCCGGGCATGACCGTCGGCGGGACCGGCGACGTGCTCGCGGGGATCACGGCGGCCTTCCTCGCCACCCACGACCCGTTCGATGCGGCCTGCATGGCCCCCTACGCCAACGGCCGGGCGGCCGAACGCCTCGGGCGCGGCGACGGGCTGCTCGCCTCCGAACTGCTCGACGCGGTGCCGAACGCGATCCGGGGCGACGATGACGAGTGACGACGGCGATGCGACCGGCGACGACCTGACCCACACCACCGACGAGGGCGACGTGCAGATGGTCGACGTCGGCGACAAGCCCGACACCGCGCGCCAGGCGAGAGCGTGCGGGACGATCCGGTTGCGCGAGTCGACCGTCGCGGCGGTCCGTGCGGACGAGATCGGGAAGGGCGACGTGCTCGCCACCGCACGGATCGGCGCGATACAGGCGGTGAAACACACGTGGGAGACGATCCCGCTGTGTCACCAGATCCCGATCACGAACGTCGAGACCGACTTCGACCTCGGCGACGAGATCGTGACCCTCGAAGTCGCGGTCGAGACCACGGGGAAGACGGGGTGTGAGATGGAGGCGTTGCAGGGCGTGACCACCGGACTGAACACGATCTGGGACATGACGAAAGCCGCCGAGAAGGACGAGGACGGGCAGTATCCCGAGACCACGATCGAGAACGTGCACGTGGTGACGAAACGGAAGCAGGAACTGTGACCCTCCGAACTCCACTCTGTGACGTTCTCGGGATCGAGTACCCGATCGTCCAGGCCCCGATCGGGAGCGCGACCTGCCCCGCACTCGCCGCCGCGGTCGCGAACGCCGGCGGGCTCGGCACCCTCGCGGTCACGTGGCGCGACGGGGCCGACGCTCGATCCGCGATCCGGGAGACGCGGGAGTTGACCGACGCGCCGATCGGGGTCAACGTCGTCCTCGACGAACGCGCGAAATCGGTCGCCACCGAAACCCACATCGACGCCTGCCTCGCCGAAGACATCGACGTGGTTTCGTTCTCGTTCGGCGAGGCGGCACCGCACGTCGACCGGGTCCACGACGCGGGTGCCGTCGTGATCGAGACCGTCGGCAGCGCAGCCGAGGCTCGGGAAGCCGCCGAGGCGGGCGTCGATGTCGTCGTGGCGCAGGGCTGGGAGGCCGGCGGCCACATCCAGAGCGAGGTGGCCACGATGGCGCTGGTCCCGCGCGTGGCCGACGCAGTATCGGTCCCGGTGATCGCCGCGGGCGGCATCGCCGACGGTCGCGGTATTGCGGCGGCGCTCGCACTCGGTGCCGACGGCGTCTGGCTCGGCACGCGCTTTCTCGCCACTCGGGAGGCGAACGTCCACGACACGTACCGGGAACGGGTCGCCGAAATCGACGAGACCGATACCCAGTACACCGATCTATTCGACAAGGGGTGGCCAGGGATGGCCCACCGCGTCGTGCGGAACGGAACGATCGAGCGCTGGGAGGACGCCGATCGCCCCGCATCCGGGCGGCGGCCCGGCGAGACCGATGTCGTCGCCGAGGGAGAGGGTGGCGAGCAGATCGAGCGTTACGACGAGGCGCTCGCCACGCCCGACGTGACCGGCGATATCGAGGCGATGGCGCTGTTCACCGGGCAGAGTGCCGGCCTGACGGATATGACTCGGCCAGCGGGAGACATCGTCGCAGAGCTCGCTACCGAAGCGTCGACGAGGATTGAAAAACTTGCCGAACGTCTCGATACGTGACGTTACTTGGCTCGACACGATCCCCTACTGAGCGGAACGATATGTTCAGGCCAGTGGCCGGATCTCGCTTTGGCCGTCGAGCACGAGTTGGACGTCGCCGTCGTACTCGTCGGTGAGCGCGCCGACGAGCCGGTAGCTCTCGTTGGCCCGCAGTTGGGGGAGCGCGTTGCCCGTCCAGACGACGAACTTCACGAGCGTAACGTCGTCCTCACGGGTGCTGTCGGCCGGCGCGAGGAGACCGACCTGCTGGATCGATTCCGCGGAGGAATCCCACAGCGTTGCGACCCGCACATCGACGGTAACGCCGCGATCGGCCGGTAGGTCCGGGACGGACTCGACGGCCGTGAGTTCGAGTTCGCGGCCGTGATCGTCGGCGATCGTCCGCGAGTCGCCAGATCTTCCCGAGAGAAGACCGAACAGAACGGGCACCACGAGAACGACTCGCAGGAGCCGAACCGCCAGCGACCGCGTGTTCCGCTGTTCCCATTTCCGGGCTCGGCTCGCGAGGTCGTCGTTGTCGGAGTGTTTCTCGGCGTGACAGGACGGACACAGCGTCTGGAGGTTCGAGAGTTCGTGGCCGCCGCCACCGGACTTCGGAACGACGTGATCGACGTCGAAATAGACGTCGTCGACGCGTGTGTTCGCGACGCCACAGCCCCGGCAGGTGTAGCCATCGCGAGCCAGCACCTCCTTTCGGCGACCGTCCCAGTCCGGCGGATACTCCTCGGACGTGTAATCATCGTATGTGGGATCGTAGCCCGTGTTTCGAGACATGGCGAGTCAAACGTACCCGCCGACAGTGGCGTATTCGGGCATAATAAATCGAACGGGCTGGCGACGGACCAACGTAGCTCGGGTGGGTCAGTTCGCGGCTTGCGAACGCTGGTTGCATATTCATATGCCGAACGCCCGAGCAGCGAATGCAATGGTCGGCACGATCGAACTCGATACGGCGACGGAACTGATCGAAGCAGCCGAAGCGAAAGCCGACGAGATCGGGGTGCCGTCGGTGATCGCCGTCACAAACGCCGAAGGGAATCTCATCGCCCAGCACCGGATGGACGGTGCGTGGCTGCCGAGCGTGAACATCTCCAGAAACAAGGCGTACACCGCTGCCGGACTGGAGATGCCGACGCACGAACTCGCCGAGGCGAGCGAACCCGGCGAATCGCTCTACGGACTTCAGACCACGGACGAGGGGCGGATCGTGATCTTCGGCGGCGGGTTCCCGCTCGAACGCGACGGCGAGATCGTCGGGGCGATCGGCTCCAGCGGCGGGGAAGTCGACGAGGACATGACGGTCGCACGCGCCGGCATCGATCGATTCGAGGAGCTCATCGAGTAGTCCCGTCTTCGAATCCCAGCCGCCCGAATATCAGTCGAGACGACACGACGGCTGCAAGATTATAGTTTCTCCGTGCCATCGGGACACACGATGGTACACGAACCGGACGCCGAAACGCTGCCGGTCACCGTCGTGAGTGGACCCCTCGGTGCGGGCAAAACGACGCTTCTCAACCGCGTGCTCGACGATCCCGGCAGTCGCGACGTCGCCGTGATCGTCAACGACATGGGCGAGATCAACGTCGACGCCGAGCGCCTCGCCCGCTCGGCCAAAGATGTCGACGACCCAGGGATCGTCGACCTCTCGAACGGCTGTATCTGCTGTCGGCTCCAGGATGACCTCGTGACCGAGGCCACCCGCCTCGCCGAAACCCGATCGTTCGACGCCCTCGTGGTCGAATCGTCGGGTATCAGCGAACCGATCCCGGTCGCGCGAACGTTTCTGGAGGGAGCCGACGACGGGGAGATCGACCCGACCGATCACTACCACCTCGATACGATGGTGTCAGTCCTCGATTCCTACGGGTTCTGGAAGGAGTTCGACGCGGGGGCGTCGCTGCCCGACGAGGCCGAACCCGACGCCGATCGCCCGCTCGCGGACGTGCTGATCCAGGCGATCGAGTTCTGTGACGTCCTGCTGTGCAACAAGTCCGATATGGTGCCCGACGAACAGTTACAGGAGATCGAGGCGACAATCCGGACGCTCCAATCTCGCGCCGAGATCGTCCGCACCACGTACGCCGACATCGACCCCTCCAAGGTGCTCGACACCGGACGGTTCGACTTCGCGGCAGCCACGCGCTCGGCCGGCTGGAAGCGCGCACTCGCCGATGAGAACGGTGACGACGACCACGACGGTGATGGCCACAGCGACCATGACCACACCGCCGCCGATGATCGGTCGGCGGCCGCTGAACACGGGGTCACCTCCTTCGTGTACACCCGCGAGCGGCCGTTCCACCCCGAACGACTCGACGCCTGGCTCGACACGTGGACCGGGAACGTGATCCGGGCGAAAGGGGTGTTCCAACTCGCCGGCCGCGAGGCCGTGATGGGGCTCGACCAGGCCGGACCAGCAGTCCAGGCCGGGCCGATCGGCGAGTGGGACGCCGAGGACGACCGACGGACTCGGCTCGTGTTCATCGGCAGCGATCTCGACGAGCAGTCGCTCACCGCTACACTCGACGACTGTCTGGTGAGCGAAAGCGAACTCGACAGTCAGGACGCGTTCGACGATCCGTTTCCGTCGTGAGACGACCGACTACGGCGCGATCTGGTCGCGGAGTTCGTCCCACGACTCGTGGAACCCGTAGTTCGCGTCGCTGGTGGCGTTCCGGCTGGTGGCCTGGTACACGTCGTCGTATTCGAGCAGCGCCGTCCAGCCATCGGCCATGAACGTGCAGTACTGACACATCGTTACTCACCACGGCTACTGCCGGAAGAACAATACGTGTTTTGTCGCTCCGGCCGCGATCGCCCCCAGTCAGTTGTCGCTCTGTACTCTCGACTGCTATCGCGGGTCGTCGCGGACGACACGGAAAATCGTAGCCGTCGCGATGACGATCGCTACGGTTCGAGCAGGACCTTGGTGACGCCCTCCTCACGGTCGTCGAAGCGCTGGTACATCTCGGGAGCCTCATCGAGTCCCACGCGGTGGGAGACGACGAAGCTCGGATCGGCACGCCCCTCGATGATCATATCGCGGAGCTGTCTGTTGTACTCCTTGACGTTGCACTGACCGGTGCCGAGTCGCTGACCCTTCTCGAAGAGCAGTCCGAAGTCGATCCCAAGCCGACCCTCGGCGGCCATCTCGTCGGGCGCGCCGGGGTCGTCGGGCACGTACAGACCGGGAATGCCGAGTTCGCCCGTCGGCTTCACCGTCCGGATGAGGTTGTTGAGAACGATCGCCGGGTTCTCCCGGGCGGGATCGTAGTCGTCGTCGGCCTGCTTGTCCGGATCGATCGCCTGGTAGCCGACGGCGTCGACGCCACGATCGACGCCCCCACCGTGGTCGCTTTTGATCTGTTCGACCGGATCGCTCTCCTCGAAGTTGATCGGCGTCGCGTCACAGTACTCCTCGGCGAGATCGAGCCGGCTCGGCACGCGATCGACAGTGTAGATCTTGGAGGCCCCCTTGAGCTTGGCGCTGTAGGCGGCCATCAGCCCGACGGGACCCGCTCCGTACACGGCGATCGACTCGCCCGGCTGGAGGTTCGCGAGCTCGGTGCCGTGCCAGCCGGTCGGGAAGATGTCCGCGAGCAGCGAGAACGAGTCCTCGTGTTCGTCTCCCTCGGGGAGCTGGAGCGCGTTGAAGTCCGCATACGGGATGCGGAGCTTTTCGGCCTGTCCGCCCTTGTACGGTCCCATCGCGACGTAGCCGTACGCACCGCCGGCGAACCCCGGATTCACGTTCGTACAGAACCCGGTGTAGCCGTTCTCACAGTTCTCACAGAACCCGCAGGCGACGTTGAACGGCGCGACGACGCGGTCGCCCTCTTCGAGATCACTGACTCCCTCGCCGACCTCGGTCACGATTCCCATGTTCTCGTGGCCGAAAACGATTCCCGGTTCCGCGGCGGTCCGGCCCTCGTACATGTGGAGATCCGATCCACAGATACACGTCGTCGTGATGTCGATCAGCACGTCGTTCGGGTGTTCGATCGCCGGTTCGTCGACTTCTTCGATCGCTACGTCGTGCTCGCCCTGAAACACGACGGCTTCCATTGACATCTGGTAGCTCCTCCCACCAGATAGACGGTTAGGTGATCCTTAATTCTTTACCCTGTTTGATAGCGAGTGGCGCAGAGAAAACCGCCTCCGAGGGCCGGAGGTCCGAACGAAACGAGCGGGGACTCAGTCGTCGACCACGAGACACGCCTCGTCACAGAAATGTCTCGTTCGGACTTCGTCGTCCTCGATTCGGGTCACTACGCGGTGGTCGGGCGTGTCGACGATCGAATCGCCGCAGGTCGCACACGTCGGTGCGGTTTCGGCGGTGGTTTCGCCGACGTCTGATGTCGGGTCGATCATGATGTCCTTGGATCGGCCGCCGGGATAAATATCGTCTCTCCGGCGATTACCGATCGCGCGAGACCCACTCGTTCGGCTCGGTGCGCGCGCCGGGCGAGAGCACCACGCCAGGCGAAAGTGTGGTCTCGATCCCGGTCTTCGCGCCGTCGCCGACCACCACGCCATACTTCCGACGGCCCGTCGAGACGCGCTCGCCCTTCACGGTCTGTGTTACCGATTCGTCGTCGTGGCGGAGGTTCGCGACGGTGGTGCCCGCACCGAAGTTGACGTCGCGGCCGAGCAGGCTGTCGCCAACGTAGGACAGGTGGGGAACGTTGGTCTCGCGCATGATCACGCTGTTTTTGATCTCGACGGCGTGGCCGACCTCGCTGTCCTCACAGAGCAGGGTCGCGCCCCGAACGTAGGCGTTCGGGCCGACGTGCGCGCCAGACCGAATCAGAGCCGGACCCTCGATCACGACGCCTGGCTCGATCGCCGCGCCCTCCTCGACCACGACCGGGCCACGGAGGTCGGCATCGTCGCTGACGTCGCCTCGGATCGCCCCATCGAGCTCGGCGAGCTTCCACTCGTTGGCCGCCAAGAGCTCCCACGGCCGGCCGACGCCCATCCAGCGACCGAGTTCGGTGTACGAGACCTCGTACTCGGCGAACACCCGATCGAGGACGTCGGTGAGTTCGTACTCGCCGCGCTCGCTCTGTTCGACGTCGAGCCACTCGCGGGCCTCGCTCGGGAGCACACAGGCTCCGGCGCTCACGAGGTTCGTGTCGGGGTCGTCGGGTTTCTCGGTGACGCCAGTCACCCGGTCGCCGTCGGTGTCGAGCACCCCATAGTTCGAGGGGTTCTCGGCGCGATAGGCGGTGATACCGGGGCCGGCGGCGAACAGCGCCTCGATGCTCGCCTGGTCGTAGAGGTCGTCGCCGTAGAGCACCGCGAATCGTCCGTCGAGATGTTCGCGCGCCGTCCGGACGGCGTGGGCGGTGCCCAACTGTTCGTCCTGAGTGGCGTACTTGACCGGCACGCCGCGGTACTCCTCGCCGAAGTGCTCGCGGACGACGTCGGCCTCGTAGCCGACGACGAGGATCAGTTCGTCGGTGCCGGCTTCGATCGCAGCGTCGGCGGTGTGGGCACACAATGGGCGATCCGCGACGGGAAGCATGGGTTTCGGGAGCCCGGCGGTCAGCGGGCGCATCCGGGTGCCTTCACCGGCGGCGAGAAGGACGGTCTGCATACCAGGGCCGACTCGCCGGCGTGAAATAGGCCTACCGTTCCGGGTCGAGACTGGTATGACGAGTCGACAGCGGTAGTAGTACCGCTGCTGAGTCGTTCTTGCTGAGGCGAATTTGCTGCCCGGCCTTGCCGTTCGTGCCACACCATATCAAACAAACAGACAAAATTTTAATGCAAAGCGGTCTGTGGAGTCATCTCATGTCATCACTCGCAAACTTATCACTCGTTCCGCTCCAGAACGGTGGCGGCGGTTCAGTGCTGGGAATCGTGTTTTCGCTCGTTGCCATAGCGTTCGCAGTCCTCACGATCGCTGGCATGTGGAGGACGTTCCAGAAGGCCAGTCGGCCGGGATGGGCAGCGATCGTTCCGGTATACAACTTCTATGTCATGGTCAAGATCGGTGGGAATGCGTGGTGGTGGCTCATTGTATTTCTCATCCCAGTTGTGAACATAGTTGCAGCAATCAAGATCCCGATCGATGTCGCAAAAGCCTTCGGTCAGGGTATCGGATTCGGCCTCGGGCTGGGGTTCCTCTCGTTCATATTTTTCCCGTTGCTCGGGTTCGGCGACTACGAGTATCAGGGCGTTCCCGAGTGACGGCGTGGAGCACCGCGGTGGGTACGCGTCCGGACCTTGGTGAGAAACCGAAGGCGACGATCGTAGCGTCCCGACTCCAATACTGAATGGATGATCGCGAGGCCCGTGACTTCTGGTCGGTAGATCCGCAGACATCGGCTCGTACCGAGTCCCGTCAGAGAGGTCACCACTGCGTGAGCGCGCCGGAGCCGTGCGAGTACGAGAGCACGCCGAGGAAGGTCGCGACACCGGCGAACGCCACCGTCCCGCCGACGAAGAACACCGACGCCATCCCGACCTGCGCCATCAGCACTCCGCCGAGCAGCGGAGCGAGGATCGAGCCGGGCCGCCAGACGAGTTCGCGGATGCCAAAGCTGCTCGCTACGCCACCGTCGTCGGTCCCCTCGTCGGCGAACAGCGCCATGCTCGCGGGCTCGCGGATGCTGTCCGCGACCCCGAGCAGCCCGTTACAGATCACGAGCGGGATGAATGCTGGCGGGGTCGCCCCGAGCACCGGCAGCGACGCGGGCAGCGAGAGCCAGGCGGCGATCGTCGGCGTGAACGGCACCGCGAGCGCGACCAGGCCGTAGCACCCGCCGCCGACGAAGACGAACAGCGCGCGACCGAACCGATCGGAGAGCCGGCCGGTGAACGGCTGACAGAGCATGTTGGTGAACTTCTCGGCCGCGACCACGGTGCCGACGGCGATCGAGACCATCCCGAGACCGCCGCTCGCGGCCGTGACGCCGGCGTAGATCGGCACCCACGTCCGGACGAGCGTGACCGCGACCGCGTACTGGGCGCGAAANTTGCCAGCCCGCTCAAGATGTGTATAAGAGACAGGGACGAGCGTGACCGCGACCGCGTACTGGGCGCGAAAGCTCGACAGCGTCAACAGTCGACGGTTGAGCGCGAGATCGGTGAACGGGAATCCCTCAATGCGGGTCTCGTCGGGCGAGACGAACGCCACTACCCCCACGCCCGCGACGACGAGCAGCCCGGTGACGACGGCGTACACCGCGCCGAACCCGGCGGCGGAGTAGAGCGCGCCCGCGCCGAGGCTGCCCGCGATCCCGGCGGCGAAGCGCGCGGCGTTCGCCTTCCCGATGTGGTTCGCGCGAGTCTTCTTGGTCGCGAGCTCGCCGACGAGGGCGAGCCCCATCAGGCTCGTCGCGGTGACCGTGATCCCCTGGGCCGCCCGCGCGAGGACGAACCCGGCGCTCGACGCCACGAGCGTGAAGCCGAGATACACCGCGATCCCAATGGCGAGCCCGACGAGGAGCACGTACCGTTTGTCGTACCGATCGCCGGCCCACGCGAGCGGGACGACCGCGAGGGTCTGGGCGAGGGTGAACGCCGTGGTGAAGAGTCCGACGACGAGCCCCGACGGATCGTAGAGGGTGATGTACTCGGGCAACAGCGTGATGAGCGTGACGAACCCGAACCCACCGGCGAAACGGGTGAGATAGAGCGGGTAGAACTGGAGGGCGTGGCGATCCACGCCGAACCGAACCCCGAGCCGGCAAAGCCCGTTTCGGTTCGGCCCCCGTTCACCGACAGCGTTTTTCGCTCGCCACTCCCGTCTCGGGTGTGGCGGAGCTACGCGGGCCGATCGTCGATGTCGGCGAAACACGGAGCGTGAGCACCCAGTACGGCGAGCGCGATCTCGCGGAACTCACGCTCCGACCCGAGCGGGGCCAGGCAGAGCCCGTGACGCTCACCCTCTGGGGGAAGTGGAGCGAGATCGCCGAGTATGCACAGACAGGAATGGAGGTGCTCGCGCTCGGCGTCGAGCACGAGGAGTTCCGGGGCGAGATCCAGTACGCGACCGCGGGCGATTCGCGGGTCGTGATCGAACCCGACTACCTCGTGAACGTTACTGATGTACGCTCGTGGGTCCAGTGCCCCCGGATGCACTACCTCAACACGCTCTCGGGCGTTCCCCTGAACTACCCCGTCGTGAAGGGGACGATCGTCCACGAGGTGTTCTCGGATCTCCTGCGGGGCGGCGAGGTCGAGGCCGCGATCGACGACCGCGTGGCGGAAGTCGGGCTCGATCTCGGGCTGCTCGACCGCGATGCCGACGAAGTGAGGGAAGACGTCAGCGATCACGCCCGAGCGATCGACGGGTGGCTCAGCCAGGGCACGCTCGACGGCGGGGACGAGTGGCGCTCCGAGCAGACCCTGATCTCCGAGCGCTACGGGCTGAAGGGCCGGGCCGACGCCGTCCGCCGGGGCGCACCGGTCGAACTCAAAACGGGCAAGAATACGAACAGCGAGCCGCGATTCCAGGACAAGGTCCAGGTCGCGTGCTACGCATTGTTGCTCGACGAGCGGGGTGAACCACCCGATACCGGGACGCTGCTCTACACCAAAAACGCCGCGCTCGATCGAAACGAGGAGAGCGGCGACCTCTCGCCAACGAAGGACTTCTCGCTGAACGACGGACTGCTCGATTACGTTCTCCGCGAGCGCAACCACCTCGCCGCGATGGCGGTTGCGGGCGAGATTCCGACAGGGTATGAGGCAAACGCGACCTGTAACTACTGTTTCGAGCAGGACACCTGCATGGTCATTTCGGGCCGACTCGATCAGGAGTCGAAAGCTGGGCAAATCGGAGAAGCAATTCCTGAGGGAGAGCGGGCGTACTTCGATCGGTTCTATCGCGCGATCGAAGCCGAGCGCGGCGCAGTCCACAACGAGTACGCGAAGCTCTGGACCCAGACCGCGACGGAGCGCGCCGACGCCGACCGCGCGCTGATCGACCTCGAACCCGCAGGAGAGATCGAGGTCGACGGGCGGTGGGAACTTCGTGCGAGGTGTGACGATCCGGTTTCGAAGATCCGCGAGGGCGACGTGGTGCTCGCGAGCGACGGCCACCCAGTACGAGGAAACGCCGAGATGGCGCGCGTCGTTTCGATGGGCGAGGAGATCGTCGTCACGGCCGACGAGCCGGTCGAACTCCGTCGACTCGACGTCTATCCCTCCGAGATCGGGGCCGATCGAATGTTGACCGCACTCCACGACGCGCTGCTCGCGGGCGACGAATCGCAGAAGGACGTCCTCTTCGACCGGCGCGATCCCGCGTTTCAGGACATCGAGGAGACGTTCATCGACAACAACCCGGCCCAGGACCGGGCGGTGCGCCGCGCGGTCGGGGCCGAGGACTGCGCGCTGATCCACGGGCCGCCAGGCACCGGGAAGACATATACCATCGCGCGCACGGTCCGCGCACTGGTTGAGCGTGGCGAACGGGTTCTACTGTCGGCCTTCACGAACCGCGCGGTCGACAACGCGCTCGACGCGCTCCGCGATCAGGGGTTCGAGGAGTTCGTTCGGGTGGGTACCGAACACGGCGTGCGCGAGGACATCCAGGAGCACAGGTTAGAATCCCGCGGCGACCCCGACGAGCGCGCGGCCGAACTCCGGAATGCCCCGGTGGTGGCGGCGACAACCGCGAGCTGTGGCTCACGAATCATGCGCGAGGGATCGTTCGACGTCGCGGTGATCGACGAAGCCTCCCAGCTCACCGAGCCCGCGACGCTCGCGGCAGTCACACTCGCCGACCGGTTCGTCTTGGTGGGCGACCACCAGCAGCTCCCGCCAGTGGTCCAGTCCGCCGACGCCACCGGGACTGTTGAAACCACGACCGCGACCGACGGCTCGGGAGCGACCGCAGCCAAGACGATGGATGGGGCAGGCGGAGCAACCTCGGGCATCGCCGACCTCTCGCGCTCGCTGTTCGAGCGGCTGATCGAGACGCATCCCGAGGCGGCGGTGTTGCTCGACACCCAGTATCGGATGGCCCAGCGCATCCAGGCGTTTTCCTCCGACGAGTTCTATGACGGCCGACTCAGACCAGCCTCGCCCGCCGTCGCCGGCCAGCACGTCTCTGACCTTCCGGGTGTCACGAGCGACGCGCTCCCCGACCACCTCCAAGAGCGCGTCACGTTCGTCGATCCGGATGGGACAGTGCGCGGCAACACCAACCCGGCGGAGGTCGAGGCGGTCGCCGAGATCGTCGAAGCGTACGCGTCAGCAGGCGTCGCGCGCACGGATATCGGCGTGATCGCGCCGTTTCGCGCCCAGGCCGCCGCAATCCGGCGGGAAGTACCGGACGTGACCGTCGACACCGTCGATCGGTTTCAGGGTTCGGCGAAGGAGATCATCATCGTCTCGTTCGTCGCCACGGGCGACCTCGATTCACCGATCTTCGAGGATTTCCGGCGAGTGAACGTCGCGCTCACGCGAGCGAAGAAGGGGCTCGTGCTCGTCGGCGACCGGGCGGCGCTCGCCACCGACGAACGCTACGCCCGAATGGTCGAGTGGGCCGAGTAGTCCGCGGTGCGGGCGGTACTGTTTTGACGCCAGCGTGTGAAGTGAACACATGGCAGACACTGGCCCGACGAACGTCGACGATCGTGCGAGTGACGAGTCCGACGACGCGTTCACGCTCGTGGACGAGTCGCCGACCGACGCTGCCGGCGATCTCGTCGGGATTTTCAAGGACGGCGTGATCGGCGCGATCGCCGGCGCGGCCGGCACCGTGATGTTGTCGGCGGTGCTATTTGTGGCGCTCAACCTCGGCTGGTTCGACAGCAGTTCGTTCGGCGGGCTCGCGGCGCTCATCGGGTTGGGGTCGGACAACCTCGTCGGCTACGTCATCTTCTTCGGCGGCGGGATGACGACGTGGCCCCTCCTCTTCGTCTCGGTCCAAGAGTATCTCCCCGGCCCGACGCTCGCGCTTCGAGGGGTTTCGTTCGCGACGATCACGTGGACGGGGTTCGTCGGAGCCTTTTACACCGGCCAGTCCGGTCTCGCGCTCGCGGGCTACGTCGTCTGTAGCCTCGTCGCCCACTGGGCGTACGGGTTCACCCTCGGCTCGGTCTTTGATTACTTCCTCGAACGCGTCGACACGCGGATCGGCGGCCGGCCGCGGGTCGCGTGACGCGACCTGCGGTTCGTCCGTCGAGTTCGTCCACTCGACTCACGCTTCGCCGACTGGTTCGAAGCCGGCGGGAGCGACGACGGCCGACCACCGAAACCTCCATGTCGGGGCTGGCAATACTCCGGACGTGACGGCGAAGAAAGGGGTTCCGATGGTGTTTCTCGCCGCAGTCGGGTTCGGCACGATCGGGATCTTCGGCAAGCTCGCGACGGCCGCCGGTCTCAACAACGCGACGCTTCTCACGGTTCGGTTCGCGGTCGCGACGGCGCTTCTCGTGGGCTATCTTGCGGTTCGCGATCACGCTCCTCGTCCGAACCGGCGGCAACTCGCGACGATGACCGGGCTCGGGATCGCGTATGCGGTGCTGACCGGCGCGTACTTTTGGGGGCTCGTGTACGTCCCGGCGGGACTCGCGACCATCACGCTCTACACCTACCCAGTGTACGTCTATGCCGTCTCCACAGTAGTGCTCGACGAATCGCTGACTCCGCTGAAGGGCGTCGCACTCGTCCTCGCGCTATCCGGAGTCGTGCTCATCGTGAGCCTCGACACCGCCGGCATCGATCCGGCCGGTCTCGCGCTCGTGTCGATCGCGGCGATCGGGTACGCCGCCTACACCACGGGAAGTCGTCTCGCCGTCGACGACATGAACGCCGATCAGCTCGCGACGGGCGCGATCGCCACTACTGGCGTCTGTATGCTTGCCTACGGCGTCGCCGCGGGCCGGCTGTTCGTCCCCAGAACCGTCGAGCAGTGGGCGATCATCACTGGGCTCGCGATCGTCGGGACGGTGGCACCGATCTTGCTGTTCGTCAACGGGCTTTGATACGTGGAGGAGAGTCGTGCGAGCGTCGTCACCACCGCCGAACCGGTCGTGACCGTCGTCCTCGGCGTTTTGGTGCTCGGGGAACGGCTCTCCCCCGGAATCCTCGCCGGCGGCACGCTGGTCCTGGCGGGCGTCCTGCTCATCCAGCGCGAAACCCCGAATGGACGGCCGGCAGCGCCATCCGGTGAGGACTGAGTTCGACGGCTGGACCCGCTACAGCCAACGGAGACGCCTCGGCGCAGGACCCGATAGTCGTTTTTCGTCGTCGTCCGCTTCGGCTGCTCAGTCGTCGGCCAGGACGTCCTCGCCGTCGCCGATCTCGTCGAGCACGCGCTGGTGGAACTCCTGGAGCACAGCGCTCTCGTCCTCCGCGAGGACGACATCGCTCGCCAGCAGCGTCGCCAGCCCGAACGCCATCGGCGTCGGCGAGTCAACCCGCTCGACCGTGATCTCGATCTCGTCCGCCTGGACGGCCGCGAGTACGTCCTCGATGGCTTCGACCGCGAGTTTGTCCTCCAGGAGTTCACGATAGGTCTCTTCGAGTACCGCAAAGTCGTCGAGATCCTCGACGAACCCGAGCAGCATTTCGCTGGAGACCTGCTGCTGGCTCGCGGATTTCTCGTAGCCCTTGTACCGTTTCAGAACGGTGAGCGCGCGCGTCGCGTTAATTCTGAAATACCGCTTCAGCAGATCGGTCCCGTCGAGGCTCGCCCGGAGGTCGTGGCGAACGTCGCCCGGTTCAATATCCCGAAGCAGCCCCACGAAATCGACCTTCCGGTTGAGCGGAAGCCCGAGACTGAACCCGTTGTCCGCGACCGCCACCGTGACGTTCGCGTTCGTCGCCTCCGCACACCGATGGGCGAGCACGCGCGAGAGGCCGTCGTTGAACCGTCGTCCGTAGTTCGAATGAACGTGATATCGGCGGACCCGCTCGTTGTGATCGAGTTCGGTCTCGATCGCGAGCCGGGATCGAGTGCTCACGCTTTCGGGGCCGGCGTAGCGCACCTGCTCGTCGAAGGTGCGTGCGATCGCCCGGACGGCGTTCTCGTCGAGCGGGAACTCCCGAAGCCACGATCGGACGCCACGCACGCCCCGACTGTCGAGCCGATCGAGCAGCTCGCCCCGGAAGTCGAGGATCTCGCGACCGAGATCATAGGAGAGGGGGAGACGCTCGGCGAACCACGACGGCACCGTGGGGCGCGCGCCGGTCGGATCGACGTACACCTTCGATCCGCGTCGGTAGCGGTACTCGTATCGGCTCCCACCGAGCACGAACACGTCACCCGTATCGAGGGTGTCGAGGTAGTTCTCGTCGAGCTGTCCCACCCACTCGTCGCCGCCGCGAACCACGACGTCACACGAGAAGCTGTCGGGGATCGTCCCGATGTTGGTCATGTAGATCACCCGCGCGAGCCGGCCGCGTTTGCCGATCAGGGGCTCGCCCACCGGGAAGTCGTAGTGGTGCTCGCCGTCGGGCGGATCGTTTTCGTCCCGCCAGATCTTCGCGTAGACGTTGCGGTCCTCCATCCCCGCGTAACCGGCGGTGAGATATCGCATGAGGATCTCCCACTCCTCGTCGGTGTAGTTCCGGTAGGGGTACGCACACACGAGGATTTCCCGGATCTCACTCTCGGGGTGTGGCCCGGTGATCGCCATCCCGTACACCTGTTGTGCGGCGACATCGTGGGCGCGCTCCGGTACAAAGACCCGGTCGACGAAGTTCTGCTCGGCCTTCCGGAGCATCACCGCACACTCGACGAGTTCGTCGCGGTCGAGTGCGAACACCCGCCCTTTGACCTCACGGCCGAGCCGGTGGCCCGCACGGCCGACGCGCTGGAGGAGGGCGGCGACCGATTTGGGCGAGCCGACCTGAACGACGAGATCGACGTGGGGCATGTCGATGCCGAGTTCGAGGCTGGTGGAGGTCGTAACCACCGAGAGCTCGCCGGCTTTGAGTCCTGCCTCAACCGCCTGACGACGGTCGGCCGACAGGCTGCCGTGGTGACAGCCCGAGTCCGACTCGTCGAAGCCGTAGTTCTCTCGGAGAGTGTGGAGGACGCGCTCGGCCCCCGATCGAGTGTTGGTGAACACGAGCGTGTTGGTGTGCTCGTCGATCAGCCCGTCGAGCGCGTCGTAAAAGCGGCCCTGAACCTCGCCGCGAGGCGTGTCGATGAGGTCGTCGGTCGGACACCGGAGTTCGAGGTCGAACTCGCGGGCGAACCGTGCGTCGACGATCTCGTATGCGCGGCTCTCGCCGCTCGCTCGCCGCCCGACGAGGAACTCCGCGATAGTGTCGAGCGGTTCGACGGTCGCTGAACAGCCGATCCGCGTCGGCGAAGTCTCGGTGAGGGCTTCGAGCCGCTCCAACGAGACCGCGAGGTGCGTTCCACGTTTTCCCCCTGCGATACTGTGGATCTCGTCGACGATCACGTACTCGACAGTCGAGAGCTTCTCCCGGAACTTCGGCGCGTTGAGCAGGATGGCAAGCGTCTCCGGAGTGGTGTTCAGTATGTGTGGCGTCTCGTCGAGCATCCGCTGGCGGTCGGCACTGCTGGTGTCGCCGTGACGGATCGCGTGGCGCACCTCCACATCCTCGCCGCGGGCTTCGAGCCGCTCGGTGATTTCCGAAAGCGGGACATCGAGATTGCGGTGGATGTCGTTGGCGAGCGACTTCAGGGGTGAGACGTACAGACAGTAGACCGAGTTGTCGAGGCCAGCGTCGCGGTCGCTGTCACCGCCCCCTTCGTCCGCCCTCTCGCCGGCTCGCTCCTGACGAAACAGGTCGTCGAGGATCGCAGTGAAGCTCGCGAGCGTCTTTCCCGATCCCGTGGGAGCGCAGACGAGCGCGTTCCGGCCGGCCTGGATGTGGGGGATCGCCTCCTTCTGGGGTGGCGTGAAGAACCCGTCGTTCTCGGGGACGAACTCGCCGAACTGCTCGACCCACCACTTCCGTACAACGGGATCGAGCGAATCGAGCACGTCGCCGTCGGTGATCTCGACCGACTCAGGATCGAAATCGACGTCGGTCTCGGCCAACAGCTCGCGCCCGTCCATCGACTCTCCCTCGAACCCGCGACGGGAAGTGGGTTCGGCCACCGGAGCGAAAGTGAACGCCCTCCTGACGGTGGGCCGTCAGTCGCGGTCGCGCTCGACGATCGTCCCGCTCGTCCCGACAGCGACATCCGGACGATCGCGTTCGCCGGCACCGACGAGGACGCCCGAGAGATCGGCGTCGGTCGGTGTCTCGACCGACTCCCACCCGCCGTCGGCGTGCTCGAAGATTCCCCCAGCGTCGCCGGCTGCGAGCCCCATCTCGTTCGCGAGATCGATGGCTCGAAGCGCGGTTTCACCGGCGCGGAGCGTCGTCCAGACCGAGCCATCGTAGCGAAAGACCGTGCCGTCGCCACCCGCCACGACGAGTTCGGCGTCGGTGGCCGCGAGCGCGGCGAAGTCGGTGTTTGCGTCCTCGATCCCGATCGTCTCGTAGCTCGCGCCGCCGTCGGTCGTGGCGTAGACGCCCTGGCTGCTGTCACAGGCGTAGCCCGCGTCGTCGAACGCGAGGTCGGTGATGCTGGAGCCGCTGCCTGGTTTGCGGATTTCGTCCCAGTCGACAGCGCCGCCGTCGTACGCGCCTCGAAGGACTTCTCCGGAGCCGTTCGCGAGATGAACCCGCTCCTCGCCTGCCGAACCGACGACCGCGACGGCGGTCCACGTGCTCGTTTGGTCTTTCGGGGCCGAGTGATCGGTGAGGCGACCCTCCTCGATATCATAGCGCCCGAGCGCGCCACCGTCGCCCGCGAACCAGATCGTTTGGTCGTCGTCGGTGGCGTCGACGCCGCGGAGTGACTCTCCGTCGGCGCTCGGGCCATGTTCAAGTGCGAATTCCCAGCCGTCGGTCTCGCGAGCGAGCACGACACCGTTCTCGCCGACCGCGAACGCGCCATCGTGGGTCGCGACCACGCCGGTGAGAGGTTCGTCAGTCGGCGTTTCGACCGTACTCCAACCGTCCTCGTCTCTGGACGCATCGTCCGTGCCGATGTCGTCGGCGAGACTCTCCCCACTGGAGGATACCTCGTGATGGTTCGGTTCGGTGGCGTCGGCCCCGGTTTGCCTGTCGGTGCCGCGGTTCGCACCGTTTTCAGCCTCTGGCGGTGCGGTGTCGGTGTCGTCGACTTGGTGTCGATCGTCGGTCCCGCCTTCAGCATCGGCGTCCACGGACGACGATCGATCCTCGTCTCCCGGATCGACTTCACGTGTGGCTCCGTCGCCACGATTCCCGCCACTCTGATCCCCGTCGCCGACGACCGTCGGGACGCGCTCACCTTCGCCGGTGAGATACAGAAACGCCGGCGGAAGGACGTAGACCGCGATCGCCAGCAGGATGAACCCCCGATTACCCGTGTAGGTCGCGAGCAATCCGAAGGCGGTGAGCGCCGCCGCGCTCGCCGCGTGGACCCCGGAGCGAGCGTACTCCCGGTAGTACGCGAAAAAGCCACGGGATTTGGCCGACGAGCTACTCATTGCTGGGTGGTGGGCCGGTGACGCTCATGAGGGTTCGGCTTGAAAGCGACATCTCGAGGTCGGCGAACAACGCTTTTCACCGCCCCTCCCCCGGTTTCGCCATGCGCGTGACCTTCCTCGGAACCGGCGCGGCGATGCCGACCGGCCGGCGGGCCCAGACCGGACTTCTCGTCGAATCAGGCGACGACCGCGTGCTCGTCGACTGTGGTAGCGGCGTCCTCAACGCGCTCGCGCGGACCGACGCGGGCTACGAGGGCGTCTCCACAGTCCTCCTGACTCACCACCATCTCGATCACGTCGCCGACCTGCTGCCCCTGATGAAAGCCAGGTGGCTCGCGGGCGAGGAGCACCTCGAAGTCGTCGGCCCGCAGGGAACCAAGGAACTCCTCGACGGGCTGCTTTCGGTCCACGAGTACATGGACGGCCGGATCGACCTCCGGGTACGCGAGGTCGGCCCCGAGTCGTTCGAGCTTGCGGGGTTTTCGGTCGACGCGACCGAGACGCGCCACTCGATGTACTGTCTCGCCTATCGGTTCACGCACGAAAACGGGGCCGAAGGCGAGAGCGAGGCGGACGACGACAGCGAACCGCCAGCGTTCACCTTCGGAGCCGACAGCGAGGCGTTCGAAGGGCTCGCGAACTTCGCTGACGGCTCCGCGGTGCTCGCCCACGACTGCTCGTTCCCCGACGAGGTCGACGTCTCGAACCACCCGACGCCGAGTCAGTTGGGCACGACGCTGGCCGATTCGGGAACCGAACTTGGTCGGGTCTACCTCACGCATCTCTATCCCCACACCGAAGGCCGCCACGAGGAGATGCTCGAATCCATCGGCGAGCGCTACGACGGCGACGTTCGGTTCGCGCGCGACGGGCTGACCGTCGAGATCGAGTGATTCGGCGAGTTCACTCTAACCGATACCGCAACAGCGCCGCGATCCCGCCGAGCGCGCCCAACTGATCGCCAGGCGCGAACTCGCTCGAAAACACCGTGACGGCACCGCCCTGCTGTTCAACCGATTCGATGACGTCGTTCACGTCGATCGTCCACTCGCCCTCGCCGGCACGCTCCTCGCGGAGCCGGTCGTCGAGCACCAGCAACTCCTCGATCGCGCCGTAGTCGGCGGCCTCAGCGACGGCCTCGATTCCGTAGGTCGCCGCAGCGTCTTGGGCGATCCGTGAGGTGAGTTCGTCGATCTTCTCGGCTTCCTCGGCAATTCTGGTTTCGGCCTGAACCTCCTCGACCGCGCCGCGCTTCAGGACCTCGTGAACGCCGCGGTCGCCGATCGCGCTGGTGTCGACGGTCGCGCCGAGCATGGTCGCGACCTCGGGACTGTTCTCCTCGATGTACTTTCGGGCGTCTTCTTTCGTGAAGCCAGGCCCTGCGAGCAGGATGGCGTCGACGTCGATGTGTGAGAGCGCGCTCGCGAGCTCCCCGAACAGTTCGGAGCGCTCGCGGGCGTACTCGCCTTTTCCGGTGGGGCCGGTGATCGAGGCGTACTCCTCGGCCCCGTACTGCGCAACGGTGTGGATCGAGGCCGCGCCCTCTTCGACGGTGGCGATCGCGACGTCGGCGTTCTCGGTGGCCTCGACGGCCTCCTCGATCCGTTCGCGCTGGTCGGGCTGCCAGATCTTCTCGATCTCGATCTCCTCGCGTTCCTCGACGTTCAGGGTGTGGTGATGACCCACTTGATCTTCTCGGGAGGCCGACTCGATGGTGCCCGACACCCGGAGTCGGTTGGCGAACTTGTGGAACTCGCTCTCATCGACGGTGATGGTCACGGACATGGGCTCGCGCTCACCGCCGGTGTCGCGCATCCGGTCGTCGTCGCGCTGGATACGTCTGGTAGTATCGCCGGCAACGAGGTCGCCTGGTTCGAGCACGTAGGAGAGATGCCAGAGGTCGTCGAGGCTCTCGGGCACGAGCGTCCAGCGCTCGCGCCCGCCCTCGATGCGGGTGCGGCCGTCGATGCGCATGCGGAGACTGGGCGCTCGGTGGGTAAGTGCGCTGTCGTTCGTCGGGGTGGCGTCCGATTGGGTGTGAAAAAGTCTTGGGCAGAGCTGAGTGCTCAGACGGCGGGCTGTTCGTCGGCAGTCTCGCGAGTCTCGACCGTCCGGAGGTCGGCCCACGTCCGGCCGATGACGTAGTACGCCGCTACCGAGGCGTAGAAGCTCACGAACAGTCCCGGCACCGCGCCGAGAATCGGGATCACGGCGTTGAACGCCCCGGCGATGATCCCGCCGCCGACGATCACGCCGAGTGCGAGGAGCCAGCCGGTCGCGTACGCCCCGCTGAACAGGATCGGGCGGAGCGTGCCGAAGTCGAACGCGGCGGCGAGCGTCCCGCGTTCGGCGAAGTTCGCGGTCGCGGCGGGGATGACGTACCACGCCGCGAGCCCGAGGACGAACGTTATCGCGAGGCCGACGAGGAGGCCGAGGACGCCCGCGCCGACTGCGGCCGATCCGCCGTCGACGGAGCCACCGGTGGCGATGGCGACCGCCGAGCCGCCGACCAGCACCGCACCGACGACGAACGGGACGAACCCGTAGACGATCGCGATGACGGTGGCTTTCAGCCCCTCGATCCCCATCCGTCCCCAGTCGTCGAAGACCGGTGCGGTCTCATCGCCCGCAGCAGTCCGACGGAGGACGCGGACGAGATACCCGTTCACGAAGAAAACGGGAATCAGGAGGAAGCCGAACACGGACAGCAGTCCCCCGATGAGGACGGTGACGAGTGCGTCGTCGCTGTTTCTGAGGTAGTTGAGTGCGTCGCTGATCATGGTGTTTCCGAGATCGCTACTCGCCGCTGGCGGTGCAATCTCTGCCAGACCATACGACCGACGAGGAGATATAGTTATCGGTCGTTTCAGGCCCTGAATCGCCAGTTCTTCCCGTCGCATTCAGTTGTGGATGACGGATCGGATGGCAAAGACGAAACAAGAGTTCCACCGACGCGAACTGATCCGGACCGGACGGAACGAGCCGCTCGCTCTCGGACGATACCGACACGGAAACAGCGGGTGAAACCGACGCGGTGGCGGCGCTCCGCGAGCGCTACGCCCGTGGTGAGATCGGCGATGCGGAGTTCGAACGCCGGCTCGAACGGCTGCTCGAAAGCGAAGACGAGGCTGGAAACCACTGGCGTGAGCCGGCCGAGGCGGAACGATCGCGCTGAATCCGTAGCGACGACGCGGCCCTCCTCAGTCAGTCTTCGACCGTTCGGCTGCCGCCGGGCGGGAGGAACTCCGCGATCAGGTCGGGGCTCGCCACCTTCCGGACGAACGACGTGTCGGCGAACCGTTCACGAAACTCGCGGTAGAGGCGCTTCGCCGCGTCGTTCTGGGCGTACTGGCCCGGTTCGACAGTGATCGACGTTTCGGCGCGCGGCTCGATCGCCGCCGGCGGCCCGCCGATCACGCGGGTCTCGGGCTCGCAGACGATTCCGATCGCGACGCCCACGGGGGTATCCTCGAAGTACGTGCGATCGCCCCGCACCGCGAACCCGCCCTTTTCGAGGTATTCGCCGCTCTCGGGCGTTTTCGAGACCTGGTCCGGGCTCGCCATGTACGCGTCGCCGGCGAACCGTCCGTTTTTCCAGACCGACGAGTACGAGACGGCGAACTGGGCGGTCTCCTCCAGGGTCGACTCGGAGAACTCGATCTCTTGGGTGGGCTCGCTCGGCCCCGTTGCCTTCAACACCGTGACCGGGCCGCCGCGGGCCTGGGTGTGGAAGAACCGATCGCCGCGTTCGAGGTACTTCTTCACGAGGTCCTCGTTCTGGTCGGCGCTGCGCCCGCCGAGCACGAGGAAGTCGTCGCTCGTGCGGAACCATCGGAATCGCTCGTACCACTGCTCGTTCTGCCTGACGGAGATCGACCGCCGGGTGAGCCAGTCGACATCCTCTTGATCCTCCTTGGCGTCGGCCGCTTCCGTCCCGCTTTCGTCGCCGGACTCCCACTCGTCGCGGCGGTGCTGGAGGGTTTCGAGTTCCGCACGGGTCTCGGCGACCGCCTCCTCCGCACCCTCCTTTTTGCCCACGACGCGCTACAAACGCCTGCCTGGCGTCGAGAGAAGTGTTCGCCNTGGTCGGGATCGTCGATCGCCGCCCGGAGTGCGTCAGTGTCGATCTCCGTCCCCTCGCTCGGCGTGACGCCCGAAACGGCCTCGGCGGCCGCGATTCCGCGATCGGCTCCCTCGACGAAGCGGTCCTCGATGTCCTCCCAGCCGGTGCCCTCTTCACGTGCGTTCCGCACCGTCGAGAGGATCTCGTCGACGAGGTCGTAGTTCGCGTACAGCGACTCGGCCTTCGCGCGCTCGGCGTCGGCCTGGTCCTCGAAGTCCTCGATCGCGTTCTCCTGTTGTTGGATGATCCGTTCTTGCCGTTCGATATCGTCCTCGAAATCGGGGCGCTCCCGACCGCCGCTCTCCTCGTCTTCCGTGGTGTCGAGCGCCACGAAGTACGTGTCGAGCGCCGCGGTGAACGAGTCGAATCCTTCACTGTCGAGGTCGGCGCGCTCCTCTAGGGGGAACGGCGTCACGTCCACGGGCTCGTCGTCCTCGTGGTAGATCCGTGGTTCGAACGCGCCGCTCGACAGTTGGTCGGTGAGACGTTCGGTCGCCTCGTAGAGTGCGTCGAACTCCTCCTCGCCCGCGTCCTCGATCGCGAGCTCTTTCTCGACGCCCGCGCGGGTGCAGAGTTCTTCAGCGTACAGCCCGCCGAAATTCAACTGTGTGGCGAGCGTCCGCACGAGGTCGGTGTTCGACTCGGCCATCCGTGCGGCGAACCCGTCGCCATCGACCGCGAGCGGGTTGAAGCGCGAGGAGGGGAACTCGTAGGTCGCGCCGGGTGCGACGGTTCTCGACTGGAGCCGGACGGTGTTGAGGCAGTCGACCACCTCGTCGTTCGCGTCGAGCACGGCGATATTGCCCTCACCGAACAGCTCGGCCACGATCGTCGTGTTCTGGTCCTCGCGCTCGAACTCGAACGTGAGAACCCGGTCGAAGCCGAACTGCGAGACGCCAGCGAAATCCGCACCGGAGAGTCGGTTCCGGAGCATCTTCGCGAACCCCGGTGGACGGCCAGGCGCGTCGGGGACGTTGTCGGGATCGACGACGTGGGCGCGCTTGGTCTCGCCGACCTCGATCAGGAGTTCGACCCGGCCGCGGTCGAAATCACGGAGTTTGAGCCGGAGAAGGTCGTCGCCGTAGAGATAGGCCTTGTCGAGCTTCGCGCCCGCGTACGTCCCGAGTTCGGTGACGAGGGCGGCGAGGTCGACGCTGGTGAGCTCGCGCTTCGGGTCCATACCCGGCCTCCGGACGGCCCGGAAAAATGGGTGTCGCTACGCGCGGGACGTCGATGTCGGCGTCGGCGTCGATTCGCCGAACCTCACTCGCCGTCGCTTCGGAACGCCCGGAGCGAGACGAGCGCCACCACCAGCTGGACGGCGGTCGTCCGGAGATCGGCGTTGAACAGGTCCCGGAACCACTCCTTCGTCCACGGCAGAACTCCGAGCGCGACCTCGGCGAAGAGGGCGACGGCCACGATACCCGAGTACGACCGTCCGCGCCGGGACGCCCCCGCAGCGATGCCCCCGACGCTGACCGCGATGTGCTCGGCCGCATGCAGTCGGTTCATTCCCACGAGACCGAAGACGCGCTCGCGCGAGAGTCCTCGGACGCCGACAGCCGTGAGAAAGAGGCCGAGCCTGGTTGCGAACCGGTCCTGTCGAGTCGGCGTCTCTTCGCTCATCGGTCGGACCATGTGCGCCAGTAGCATAACCCCATCGGCGATCGATTCGAACGGTCACACCGCCGATCGGAACGTCGTTTTTGCCTCTCAATTTTGGTTGCGGTGGCGCGCGGGAGCGCGCTGCTCCGTCAGCGCGCGACTCGTGCGAGGGATGAGCGGAGCGAATCGGTTGGGGAGGACGTGGCCTGCGGTTCTCATTTGTGACGGGAGCCGGCGTCGTGTACCGGTAGCCAGTGGTCACGACAGCAGTCGCTTGCCGATTCTATCACCGGTATCGAGCCCGTTCCGGAGCGCGAGGTGGACCCGTCCCTCGCCCGCCACCCAGTCGCCTGCGAAGAACACGCCGTGCTCTGCGGCGCGGTCGAGCGGTTCGGCCGCGACCGCGTCGCCTGGCTGTGCGTAGCGCCAGCCCTGATAGTCGGTCCAGTCCGGATCGGCGAGCCGATCGTCGTCGAGCAGATCGGCAGTGAGATCGGCAGCGTCTGGGATGACCTCCGTGGGCGGATCGTCGATCCGGTCGGCCGACCAGTCCGCCCCCAGTTGGACGATCAGGAGGCTCTCGCCGTCGGGGACGTGGCCCGGTTTGCACTCCTCGCGAGAGCACCATCCGATTGCGTGGTCCTTGTCGGTGTTCACCAGCGCGTAGTACGGCCGATCGAGTTCGAAGGGGTAGTGCAGAACGGCGGTGATCGTCGGCCGGAAGGATACGTCCCGGACGGCGGTTTCGAGGTCTCCACGAAGGTCGTCGTCCCACTCGGTGGCCGCAAGCAGGTCGGCGGTCTGCGGTGCCGGCGGGGTGAGGAGCAGCGCGTCGTATCGCCCGAGATCGGTGCCGTCGGTGTCCGCGATCGTCCATCCACCGTCGACGCGCTCAACAGCGCCGACGCGAGTCGATTTCTCGATCGTGGCCTCGGTCCGATCGAACAGCCGTTTCGCGAGCTGGGTGATCCCCGCGCGGTAGGTCCACTTGTGGTCGTCGGTGTCACGGCCCTCACTCACCGTGCCGTCGGCGTCGAACGTCCAGATCGGCCCCTCGGCCTCCGCCAGGCCGTCGGTATCGAGCGTTTCGGTGACGAGTTCGGTCACTCGGGCGTCCTGGTCCTTGAAGTAGTTCGCACCGTGATCGTACCGACAGCCGTTCTTGCGGCGGGTCGCGGCGCGGCCGCAGACCCCGCGACTCTTCTCGAAAACGGTGACGTCTATCGCGGCGTTCCGCAGTGCGTACGCCGCCCCTGCGCCCGCCGCGCCCGCGCCGACGATGGCGATCGAATCGCCCCGCCCGTTCCCGTGGTCGGTCATCGAAGTATCGATACGCACGGATCGCTTAACTCGCCGTCGGTCGATGGCTCTGGTCCCGCGCTCAGCGATCACGACGAGTCGTCCAGAATCAGTGTCCGAATCGTGAAACCGACTCCGCACCACGGGGTTGCGGTCCGTTGCGTGGCATCACCCGTATGACCTTGCCCCACTACCGTACTTTCCCCCCATCATAATAAATGAACTGGCCGATCTCGGGTATGTATACTGCTCACACAGGCGTTTTTCGTGACGGGTGCCCCGCCGTCGGTCGATCTGATCGGTCCGTCGTCGATCCGCTCGATGGAGATGTCGGTCGGAACTTCTCACAACCGCTTCGAACGTACGGGCCGTCCAGGTGGTAGCCACGATCGTGGTAGTATTCACACCGACCTTTTCCTGCGCTCAGTCGCTCCGCTCCTTCACTGACAAAAGGTCGATCAAAAGCCATCGTCACCCCCTACGGGGGTTCCTCGGCCCGCTCGCTCACTCCGTTCGCTCGGGGCAGGGCTACTGGTGCACCACCACGTGACCGCACAGCACCGTAGAAGCCCTCAGTCGCTTCGTTCGCTCACGGGTCGTCCCTCCCCGTTCGTGCGTTCGGCGGTGCTCACTTCGTTCGCACCGCCCGTCGCTCGCCCTTCATCCGCTGTCAGAGAAATCTCCGACAAGCCTCGTGCTCGTTTCACTCACACGAGACGCCAGGAGAGCAAAGCTCTCCTGAGCCTCGACTCGCTCTGTTCGTCGAGACGCCAGGAACCGCACCGCAACGCCTCCACGCCGGCGGTCACGCGCGACCTACCGCCACGTTTCACAACCGCTTCGAGACGTACGGGCCGTCCTGATGGTAGCCGCGATCCTGATAGTATTCCCGCGCACCGATACCGCTGATGACGCCGAGTTTGTCGAAACCAGCGTCGGTGGCCATCGACTCGGCATGGTGGAGAAGCTTTTCGCCGTAGCCTCGGTGTTGCCAGTCCGCGCTCTCGTCTCGCGGGCTTTGCCCGCTCGACCCGTCCGAGGCGCTTCGCGCCTCGCGCTCCCCGACCTGTACCATCGATCCGTAAACGTGGAGTTCGCGCACGATCGCCGCGTTCTGTAGCTCGCGTCGCACAGGGTCGTTCGGGAATCGAAGCCGACAGAAGCCCACCAGCAGATCGCGATCCGGGTCCTCGTAGCTGATGAAGTGTTCCGTGCCGCCACCCGACTCGTACGTGAGAACGTCGCGCTCGACGTTCGCGGGCGGTTCGTCGTTCATCCCGACCTCACGACACCGGATGCAGTCACACGTCCAGCCGTGCTCGTCCATCCGCTTCCGGGCGAGCTGTCGGAGGTTCGACTTCCAGACGCCCGCATCGATGAAGTCCGCCGGGATGTCGCGCTGGACCCGCTGGAGCCGAACGTACTTCGGAATCATCGACTTGATCTCGGCGACCAGCTCGGCGGCCTCCTCGTTGCCGAGCGGCTCGAAGTCGTCGCGTTGCCACATGTCGTAGGTCGCCGTGCCGCGAACGATCAGCATCGGGTAGATCTTGAGGTAGTCCGGCCGCCATTCGGACTCCTCGAACAGCCGTCTGAAATCCTCGATGCACATCTCCCGATCCATCCCGGGCTGGCCAGGCATCATGTGGAAGCCGACTTTGAACCCCGCGTCGCGGAGTCGGCGGTTCGCATCGACGGAGGCCTGCGTGCCGTGGCCCCGGTGCATCGCGCGGTTGATCTCGTCGTAGGTGGTCTGGACACCGACCTCGACTTTCGTCCCGCCGAGATCGAGCATCCGGTCGATCTGCTCGGGGTCACACCAGTCGGGTTTGGTCTCGAAGGTCGTGCCGATGTTCCGGACCCGGCCGCGCTCGTTTTCGGCGATCACGTCCTCCAGATATTCGAACTCGCGCTCCTCGGGGTCCTGCGCGAAGCTCTCGGTCTCGGAGGGATGGGGCTCGGCGTCGGGATCGAAATCGTTCATCGCCGCGAGCGCGCGCTTGACGAACCACTCCTGATAGTCGTGGCTCCGGGCGGTCATGGTTCCACCCATCAGAATCAGCTCCACTTTGTCGACCGGATGGCCGATCTCGCGGAGCTGATTGAGCCGGAGTGTGACCTGGCCGTAGGGATCGTACTCGTTCTGGACGCCGCGCGCCGCGGCGGGCTCGTGGCCGGTGTAGCTCTGCGAGCTCGAAAACTCCGAGTCGGGGCCGCCGGGACAGTAGAGACACTTGCCGTGGGGACAGCCCTGCGGCGAGGTCATGATCGCTACGGGCGAAACCCCCGAGGCAGTTCGAACAGGTTTGCGCCGGAGCACCTCCTCCAGCTCCTCGCGCTGCCCATCCGGTGCGCGATCAAGGAGCTCGGAGTTCTTGGGAACTTTCGGCGAGGAGAACTCGCCACACGCCTCGCGCTTTGCGGCCTCGACGCCGTCGCGTTCGAGGTCGCCGTCGAGGATCTGCTCGATCAGCGCCTCGCAGGTCCGCTCGAACGCCTCGCTTTCGGTTGGATCGGTCGTCTCGGTGCTCATCGGGTCGTTGTAGAGAATCGCCGCGTCGCGCGAATAAGCCTGTTGTTCGGGTGGGCTACCGCTCGGCCGTCGCTCGTTCGAGGACCCGCTCGATGAACGCAGCTTTCGCCGCGGTGTAACTGTCCCGATCGTCGGAATGTGCGTCGGCCAGCGTCCGCTTCAGTTCCTCGTACTCCGCCGCGACTTCGGGGTGGGATCGGAGGAAGTTCCGGAACGCGATCTGCTCGGTGTATCGATCGCTTTCGCGTTCGACGACCGAGAGGTAGTGTGTGCGGTCGGTTCGGGGTCCCTTCGCGAGGAACAGTCGGCCAGACACGTCGTCGTTCGGTCGGTGTTCGTAGCCGTGGGTTTCGAGCACCGGAACGAGGTCAGCCGCCCCGTCGAGATCCTCGACGACCGCCAGCATGTCGATGATCGGCTTCGCCGCCAGCCCCTCGATCGCGGTGCTGCCGACGTGTTCGAACTCGATTAGCTGCTCGTCGACGAGCGGTTCGAGGCGTTCGACTTCCGCCGTGTACTCTCGTTTCCAGCCGGGATCGTGCGGGACGAGTGCGACCGTTCCACGTTCCAGCCCGGTCATCGCCAACTCAGTCGGCGATCCAGTCGGCGAAGCTGCTGTCGCCGATGATGGTCTCGGTCTGGCGGTCGATGTACGCACGCTGCATCCCGTGGATCGCCGCTGCGAGATCGTCACCGTCGTCGAGCCGGCGGCGGACTTCGTGGCGTTTCCAGTCCGCCGGCGTCGTCCCGTGGCGGGCGCGCTGGCGGAGCGGCCAGAGGTACTTCGCGGCCTCGTCCTCGGAGAGGCCGCGCGAGGTGAGGCCGTCCTTCGCGTGATCGAAGATGTCGGTGTAGATCTCGTCGTAGGCAGTGGTCTCGCGGCCGTCGTTCGTCACCCACGTCAGGTCGGCGTCGAGGCCGTCGTGCATCGCAGCGTAGAAGTTCTCGTGGGCGGCCTGCCAGTCGAGGCCCGCGACCGGGTGTTCGCGGCGCGTCAGGCTTTCCATCAGCCCCGCGAAGGCGGCCTGGAACGCGATGGTGTCTCGCACGGTCGGCTGGCCCGCGATCGGGCGGAACTCGATCCGGGCGTTCGCCGAGGACTTGCTCGATCCCTCGAACACCGGCCGCACCCACCGCCAGTAGGTGCCGTGTTTCTGCCGGAAGGTGGCGAACGCGTCGTCGAAGCGGTTCGACTCCTCGATCGGCATCGGGACGATTGTGTCGTCGGCCGCGATCCGATCCACCGCCTGTTCGGTGGAGTCGAGGTCGTGCGGGAACCGGACCTTCCCGGTGCCGCTGTTGGGGTTCAAGATCGCCTCGAAGACGTGGATCCGGTGGCTCATCCAGCCGTCCTCGACGATCCGTTCGGCCGGCACGTCGTCGTAGAGTTCCGGCGGGAAAAACGGGGAGTTGACGCCGAGCGCGAGGAGCGGGCCCGCGATCCGGAGTGCATACCGGAAGTAGTCGGGGAGGTCGGCGGCGTGTGAGACCTGGTAGTGGGGTTGGATCGACGTGATCAGGCTCTCGGGCATCACGGTTTTGGCCGAGAGCGAGACGTGGGGCGCGTCGAGGTTCATCCCGACCGCGTCCGCGCCCGCGGTGTTCGCCATCGCGTGATACCGGACGGAATCGCTCATGTTCGAGGCGATCCGGACGCCACGGTCCTCGACGCTTCGCGAGAGATACTCGCCCGCGGGCTCGCCCTCGGGCGGAATCGTCCACATCCCGTCGCTGACGAGCCGGAGCCCCGACGATCGCACGCAGTCGAGGGCAGTCCGGAGTCGGGCGCTCACCTCCGCCTCCTGGGCCGCCAACCCATGTGAGTTGAGCGGCTGTGGACTGGTGCGCATCTCGGCGTTGTGAAGCCCGAGTTCCTTCTCGAACCCGATGAACTCCAGCAGACGACGGGGAACGCGCGCGAGTTCGCTCGTCTCGCGGTTGACGCCGTAGAACTCGTATTCGAGCCCCACGATCGCCTGGGGGTTGTCGAACGTTCCCGCGTCGAGTTCGCGCTTGATGACCTCGGCTTCGTCCTCGGCGCGGCTGCGGAAGTCGTTCGCATCGACCGCGAGCACGTCCTCGACCTGTGCCGCGAGATCCGATCCTGACATGCCTCGCCGTGTGCGAGCGAGCGTCTTTAACCCCGCGGCTGGCGTCCATCGTCGGTGTCGCCCGTTTCGACAGCTCGACAAACATGGCCGGCGCGCGCTCGCGTTCGGTGTGAGCAACAGCGAACACCGAACGCACACATCGTGCGAGGGATGACTGAGCGACAGGTGGCGCGAACGAAGCGAGGGTCGCCGAGCGAAGGAGTCGGTTGGGGAGGGTGTGGACGGTGTAGTCGTGACTCGGCCATCGTGCGGCGGGCGAAGCCGTAAAGCCGGCCGCGCAGTCAGAGCACGCCCATCGCATCGAGTCGCTCGGGCAGATAGGTGTCGGTCACGAAGTCGAGCCCGCGTGCGGCGAGGGACTGCTGTTCGGCCTTNCACGCCCATCGCATCGAGTCGCTCGGGCAGATAGGTGTCGGTCACGAAGTCGAGCCCGCGTGCGGCGAGGGACTGCTGTTCGGCCTTCTCGTTGATGTCGAGCTGGAGTGCGATCTGCTCGTGCCAGTAGTCGATCAGAGCCACTGTTCCAGCCACTCGATGTGGTCGTACATTGCGTCCGGCGAGAAGTGTGCGTCGATACGTCTGATAGCCCGCACGAACTCGCCCGGAGAATGACTCTGATCGGTGTATCGGATGATTCCGGCGTGTGCTACGTCCTCTGCCAACTCGACGAAGTCATCGTCGTTTGTGAGCATGACCTGTTCCGTTTCCCGACACACGACGAGGTGCTCCTCGTCGAGTATACCGCGCTCGTAGCCCTCGTCCACCGCCGAGACAGCGTAGCCTTCGGCCCTGAGTGCGGTGACGAACGCGCTGTCGACATGCTCGTCGGCTCGAAACGAAAGCGGGTCCATCCGCTACTGCTCTACCGTTTCGGGAGCCTTCGACTCACGTTTCAACGTCTCGTTGAGTTCGCGCCGGCGTTCGCGGACGGCGTTCATCTCTTCGATGTTCTCGTAGTAGTACGCGAGTGCTGAGTACACCTCCGGAAGCGTGATGTCGAGTTGGTCGACGACGTGCTCCGGCGCTTGGCCGTGGTCCAAAACCCGTTCGGCGACATCGATGACCGCTATTCGATGCCCGTCGAGGCGTGCCTTCCCACCGAGCCCTCCCTCCGTCTTCACGATAGTGGCCATACGTAGTGATTGTCGTCCCCGAATCATAAGCTTCCGGTCGCCGTAGCGCCACGTCGAAAGCGAGCGCTACTTACAGCACGCCCATCGCATCGAGTCGCTCGGGCAGATAGGTGTCGGTCACGAAGTCGAGCCCGCGTGCGGCGAGGGACTGCTGTTCGGCCTTNCACGCCCATCGCATCGAGTCGCTCGGGCAGATAGGTGTCGGTCACGAAGTCGAGCCCGCGTGCGGCGAGGGACTGCTGTTCGGCCTTCTTGTTGATGTCGAGCTGGAGTTCGATCTGCTCGCGCCAGTAATCGGTCTGGAACCGTGGGTCGGTGAGCTCGCTTTCGAGGGCGTTCACGTCCGAATCCGCAAGCGGATCGGTGGGCAAGTCGTACTCCACGATGTCCTCGGGCTGGATCCCGATGAACTGCGCCTCCGGCGTGGCGAGATAGTTCGAGAGGTGGGCGGATTTGATCGAGCCGTAGGCCACCGACCCATAAATGCGGTAGCTCCATGGATCGCCGTCAGTGAACACCACGACGGGAAGATCGAGTTCGTCGTGGAGACGTTTGGTCAGCCGACGGGTCGCGCGTGCAGGTTGGCCGCCGAGGTGGACGACAATGGTGTTGAAATCCTCGTCGAACCCGTTCTCGACGAGTCGATCGCGCATCCCGCCGGTCTCCACACAGAGGACGAACTCGGCGTCGTGGTCGAGGAACTCGATAGTGTCGGGGTTGTTCGGGATCTGGTAGCCACCCTGACCGACGTCGTCCTGACAGTGGATCTCGCGGTCGCCGCGGTTGGTCTGCTCGCGGATCCGTAGCGGCCCCATCACCTTCGCACCCGACTCTTCCGGGCGCATATGGAAGTCCTCGCGGGTCACCTCCGAGACGATCTCCAAATCCTCGATCAGCTGGTTCGACTCGTCTTGATCGTTGAACTGGGCCTCCTCGTTGTCCCAGCTTTCCGAGAGGTAGTAGAGCTCTCGCAGGGTCGACGAGCGGTCTTCGTCGAGCTGATCGGCGAGGAAGTCGATGGTGTAGATCGCCTTCAGCAGCTTGCGCGCGCCGCGAACCGAGTTCGCGCTGCGAGTGCTTTGGCGGTCGCCGTACACCCAGACATCGCCCTCCTCGTCGTACTCGATGTTGGATTTCGTTCGCGTCGGGATCTCCATTTCGGGGATCTCGCCCGCGGCGAACTGGTCGTAGAAGTCGGCGGCGAGGTCGATCAGCCGTTCGCGCGCCGACTCGTCGATCTCGGGTGGGGTTTCGGTGCTCATGGAAGTGGTGGTATCGGTGTGTTCAGGCGTTGTTCGTGAATTTCTCGCGCTCGACGCCGGTAACGTCGAGGTCGAAACTCGCGTCGCCGTCGATCTCGTATTCGAGGACGCTCTCGTCATCGCTTTTGACCTCCGGCGACCACTTGATGAACCACTCGCCGTCCATCTCGACCACGCGTGCGCCGTCCGAAACTGCCGACGGTTCCGCCGAGACGATCTCGGTCACGTCAGGCGACTCGTTGGTTCCCGAATGGTTCTCGACGACGAGCTTCACGGTTCCGTTCTCGACGTGGCGCTCGACGAGGACGTTGTTCATGATCCGCGCGAGCGAGTCGTCGATCTGCAACTGCTCACGCTCGGTCACGTCAGCAAGTTTTTCGGCCATTTCGGGCAGGACCGTCGAGAGCACGTCCTGTTTCTCTCGGCGTTGCTGCATCGACTGGCGCTTGTTGAGGTAGCTCTTCAGCTCGCGGGCGGCCTCCCGGACTGCGAGCTCGATCTCGTCTTCGATCTCCGGGACGTTCGCGATCGCGTCCTTCGATTCGCTCGTGAACGGGACGTTCGTGGAGGCGACGTGGATCATGATGACGGCGGGGCCGTTGGGGAGGCCCGAGCCGCCCGGCTGGTCCAGTCCATAATTTCGCCAGCCGATCCCTTTCAGGACGTCGGTGGTCGCACACGCCCCGCGCTGATAGACTAGCGGGACACGGTTCGCAAAGCGCAGCAGTTCGACGCCGCCCTCCGCGGCGAGTTCGCCGCCGTAGGCGATCCCCGCCTCGACGATGAACGGATCGCCGCCATGGACGCCGGCGTCTCGCGTTGCCGACGCGTAGAAATCGGCGTCGAACTCCTTTTCGAGCCCCGACCGCACGAGATCCGCCGTAATGGGTGAGAGACAGCCCGTCGGCGGCGCGATGATGTCGGTCTCGCGCATCGCGTCGAGCAGCGCGCTCGCGACGTCGCGGTCGTCGGCGACCGCTCGTACGTTCGGTGGGTCGTCCGGAACGGTGCTGCAGACCTCCCAGATCGAGTCGACCACGTTCTCGCGGGCGGTCTCGCCGAAGGAGACGTCGTCGCGCTCGGCAGTCATATCCGCGGCCCGATCGACGTATCCGCTGAGGGTATCGTGGGTCAGGCGGTCGCGGCTCCAGCCTTCGTCTTCCGTATCGAACTTCGCCGCCAGGCGCTCGGCGAACGACTCGATGACAGCATCGTCTTTCCGCGTGCTCGTCGCGCCGTCGACCAGCGCGTAGAGGTCGGCGTTCAGGTTGGTTCGGACCGCGTTCCAGGCTGCGCCGACGGCCTTCTCCTGCACTGTGGCCCCGAAGACGGTCCCCGTGTCGGCTTCGGCGGTGCCGGCCGCGTTCGCAACGATTTCCACGATGTCGTGGTGGGCGAGCCGTTCGCACTCGGCCACCCGATCGGCGACCGCCACCGCGAACGCAGCGGTCGCCTCGCGGCCTTTGTTCGACACCGCGTCCGTGACGGCGGCTTCGATGTCGCTGTCGTCGTGGGATTTCGGGGTTTGCCACGCCATCTCGCGGCCGTAGTGATGGTCGTTGAACCGCTCGATCACGCTCGTCGCGGTCTTCGCCCCGACACGGGTGAACTCTCCCTGGAGGAACCCGGAGACGCTGTACGAGTCGGTCGAATCGAGCATCTTGAGCAGCGTGCCGAGCTCCACGCCGTGGGGGTGCGGGCGGATTTCTTCAGTTTCGGCGGGGAGCTGGTCGGTCGCGCGTTCGGCCTTGAACTCGCCGTTCGGCTCACGGAGCTCGATCCGGGCATGGGGATTCACGACCGCGGTGTGTTTCACGTAATCCCGGAGTTGGGAGCGCGCGCGCATGTTCGCCTCCATTTCGAGTTCGATTCGGGTGCCGTGCGGCCGATCCCACGTCGTCGTCTCGTCGACCGAGACCTCGGGCTCGTTGGTGTCGGTGTCGATGATGAGTTCGAAGTACTTGGCGTCCTGGCTGCCCTGCGTCCGACTCGTGATCTTCGCTGGCTTGCCGCTGGTGAGCTGGGAGTAGAGCACCGCCGCCGAGATGCCGATCCCCTGTTGGCCCCGGGCCTGCTCGCGCTTGTGGAACCGGGAACCATAGAGGAGTTTGCCGAACACCTTCGGGAGTTCGTCGGCGGTGATCCCGGGACCGTTGTCCTCGACCACCAGCCGGTAGTAGTCGCCGACCTCCTCGATCTCGATGTAGATGTCGGGGAGATGGCCGGCCTCCTCGGCGGCGTCGAGAGCGTTGTCGACGGCTTCCTTCACCGCAGTAACGAGTCCTCGGGCTCCGCTGTCGAACCCGAGCATGTGCTTGTTCTTCTCGAAGAACTCGGCGATAGAGATCGCACGCTGGCCCTCCGCGAGCTCGGCGGCGACCCCCTCCTCGTCGAGCGTCGACTGGAGCGAGGGCATTGCCCGCTCTGCGGGCCGGGAGGTGTAAAACCCCGCGATAGCTCCCCGAAAGTGAAACTGAAGCGGTTTCGATCCGATGAGATGACGGAAATACTACCAGCGAAACGGAGCACGAAATCGTTCGTGACGACACCGACGACGCCTCTCTGTTCGCTTATACGTTTGCGGAACGAACAGCGATCCGAGAGGACACCACACCACGCCAACGACTACGGAAAACCGACCGACTGCGGCGACATGCGCGCTCGCGCGCGTGCGAGGGTTTTATTGTTCCCGGTAGCCTATCGACGGTAGATTCAATGTCTCACGACGAGTACGGAGCCGGACAGATTCAGGTACTCGAAGGGCTCCAGGCCGTCAGGAAACGCCCGGCGATGTACATCGGCTCGACCGACGCTCGCGGTCTCCATCATCTGGTCTACGAGGTGGTCGACAACGCCATCGACGAGGCGCTCGCTGGCCACTGCGACTCGATCGAGGTCACGATCCACGACGACGAGGACCCCTCGGTCAGCGTCACCGACGACGGTCGTGGTATCCCGGTCGACGAGCACGAGGACGGCAAATCCGCCCTCGAAGTCATCATGACCGTGCTCCACGCCGGCGGGAAGTTCGACAAGGAGTCCTATCAGGTCTCCGGGGGCCTCCACGGCGTCGGGGTCTCGGTGGTGAACGCGCTCTCGAAGTGGGTCGAGGTGACGGTGAAACGCGACGGTGCGGTCTGGAAGCAGCGTTTCGATCACGGCGCACCTGAGGGCGAGATCGAGCGCGTCCGTGACCTCGAACCCGACGAAGAGACCGGCACCGAACTCCAGTTCTGGCCGGACGACGCCATCTTCTCCACCACGTCGTTCGACGCCTCGACGCTCGCCAATCGCCTGCGCGAGCTCGCCTTCCTCAACTCCGGGGTCGAGATCGAGCTCCACGACGAGCGCGACGGCTCGCGCGAACGGTTCCGATACGACGGCGGGATCCGGGAGTTCGTGGTCTATCTCAACGAGTCGAAAAGCGCGCTCCACGAGGACGTCATCTACTTCGAGGACGCCGCCACGGTCGACGACGGCGAGGTCGCCGTCGAGGTCGCGATGCAGACCACCGACGAACTCCAGGGGTCGATCCACGCCTTCGCCAACAACATCAACACCCGTGAAGGAGGTACTCACCTCACCGGGTTCAAGACCGCGCTCACGCGGGTCGTCAACGACTACGCCGGCGAGAACGGTCTCCTCAGACCACTCGACGGCGAGAATTTGAAGGGGAGCGACATCCGCGAGGGGCTTACTGCCGTCATCTCGGTCAAACATCCCGATCCGCAGTTCGAGGGCCAGACCAAGACCAAGCTCGGTAACGGCGAAGTACGCGGGATCGTCGAGAGCGCGGTCCACGAACATCTCGACACCTACTTCGAGGAACACCCCGACACCGCGAAGGCCGCCATCGGCAAGGCTGTCGAGGCCGCGAAGGCCCGCCGGGCGGCGAAAAAGGCGGAGGAGCTCACCAGGCGAAAGTCGGCGCTCGAATCCACCGCCCTCCCTGGAAAGCTCGCCGACTGTCAGACCCGCGAGCCCGAGGAGGCCGAACTGTTCATCGTCGAGGGCGACTCGGCGGGCGGCAGCGCAAAACAGGGTCGTGATCGGGAGTTCCAGGCGATTCTCCCACTCTTTGGCAAGGTACTCAACGTCGAGAAGCACAGGTTAGACCGGATTCTCGAAAACGACAAGATCCGGAACCTCATCACCGCGATCGGTGCGGGCGTCGGTGAGGAGTTCGACATCGAGGACGTGCGTTATCAGAAGATCGTCATCATGACCGACGCCGACGTCGACGGCGCACACATCAGGACACTCTACCTCACCCTGCTCTATCGCTACCTCACGCCGTTGATCGAGGCCGGCTACGTCTACGCCGCCCAACCCCCGCTCTACCGGGTGCGGAACGGCGGCGAGACGTACGACGCGATGACCGAGGCCGAGCGCGACCGGATCGTCGAGGAGATCTGTGGCGGGAGCCCGGATCAGGTCCAGCGGTTCAAGGGCCTCGGCGAGATGAACCCCGATCAGCTCTGGGAGACCACGATGAACCCCGAAAACCGCATCCTGAAGCAGATCACGCTGGAGGACGCCGCCGCCGCCGACAAGATGTTCTCGGTGCTGATGGGCGATTCCGTCGAACCACGCCGGGAGTTCATCAAGAGCCACGCGACCGACGCCGACTGGGTGGATATCTAACGATGCACCCCCACCTTTTGCTGCACTCAGTCGCTCGCTGGCGCTCGCTCCTTCGCTGGCAAAATGTGGATCAAAAGCCAGCGTCACCCCACTCGCTACGCTCGGGGGTTCCTCGGCCCGCTCGCTCCCTGCGGTCGCTCGCGGTGGGATCACTAGCGACTACTGCAACCGCTCCGCTCCGCACAGCACCGCCGAAGCCCTCGGCGCGCGCTCCCTACGGTCGCTACTCAGTCGCTTCGCTCGTTCACGCGCCTCGCCCTTCATCCACCAGGACAGCCCCGCAACCGCACCGCCGCAGCGGCTGGTCGCCGCGAACAGTCGTTTCGAAACTCCCCCTGAAAACTGAATCATGAGCTCAGACATTCCCCAACCCGATCCGGACGCAGCCGCAGACATCGAGGCCGTCCGGATCGAGGACGAGATGGAACAGTCGTACATCGACTACGCGATGAGCGTCATCGCCGGCCGCGCGCTGCCCGACGTCCGCGACGGCCTCAAACCCGTCCACCGGCGCATCCTCTACGCGATGCACGAGGAGGGCGTCACCAGCGGCTCCGGCCACCGAAAGTCCTCCTCCGTCGTGGGCGACACGATGGGCGATTATCACCCTCACGGCGACAGCGCGATCTACGACGCGCTCGCCCGGATGGCCCAGGACTTCTCGATGCGCGCGCCGCTCGTCGACGGCCAGGGTAACTTCGGGAGCGTCGACGGCGACCCGCCCGCCGCGATGCGGTACACCGAGGCCCGGATGAGCCCGATTTCGGAGGAACTGCTCGCGGATCTCGGCAAGGACACCGTCGACTTCCAGGCGAACTACGACGACCGCCTCGAAGAACCGGCGGTCCTCCCCTCGGCGTACCCGAACCTCCTCGTGAACGGCTCGTCGGGCATCGCCGTCGGGATGAGCACGAACGTCCCGCCACACAATTTGGGAGAAGTGATCGACGCCACGATCCACCTCATCGAGAACCCGAACTGTGGAGTCGAGGACCTAATGGAGTACGTCAAGGGCCCGGACTTCCCGACGGGTGCGGAGATCGTCGGACGCGAGCCGATCCACTCGGCGTACACCACCGGTCGCGGGCGAGTCCGGATGCGCGCGAGCTACGAGATCGAGGAGATGGGGGACCGCGAGCGGATCGTCATCACCGAACTTCCCTACCAGCAGAACAAGGCCAAACTCGTCGAGCACATCGCCGATCTCGTCAACGACGGCACGCTCGAAGGAGTCTCGGATCTCCGGGACGAGTCCGACCGGGACGGCATCCGGATCGCGGTCGATCTCAAGCGGGGCGCGCTAACGGATGTGGTCGAGAACCAGCTGCTCGAACACTGCCTCGAAAAGACCTTTGGGGTGATTAACCTCGCGCTGGTCGACGGCGAGCCACAGGTGCTCGATCTGAAGGAACTCCTCTCGCACTACCTCGAACACCGCCGTGAGGTCGTCCGGCGGCGCTCCGAACACGACCTCAACGAGGCTGAGGAGCGCGCGCATATTCTGAAGGGACGACTGACCGCACTCGAACACGCCGAGGACGTCGTCGAGCGCATCCGGGACGCCGAAGACCGCGACGCGGCGAAGGCGGCGCTCCGCGAGGCCTACGACTTCTCCGAACGCCAGGCGGACCACGTCGTCCGGATGCAGCTCGGCAGCCTGACCGCGCTCGAAGCCGAGGAGATCGAGGACGAACACGCGGCTGTGGAGGCCGAGATCGAGCGCCTCGAAACCATTCTCGGTAGCGACGCCGAGCTCGACCGGGTCATCACGGAGGAACTCCGCGAGGTCAGAGCAGAGTACGCCGACGGCCGCCGAACGCGGATCGTGGAGGATTATGGGACTGTCACGCGCGAGGACCTCATCCCCGACGAGGAGGTCATCGTGGTGATGACCGAGAACGACTACATCAAGCGGATGCCCGCAAGCGAATTCGACGCCCAAGGCCGGGGCGGGAAGGGGATCATCGGGACGAAACTCAAAGACGGCGATCGCGTCTCGGCGGTGTTCCGGGCGAACACCCACGACTACCTGCTCGCGTTCACCAATCAGGGGTACGTCTATCGCCTGAAGGTCTACGAGGTGCCCGAGATGGGCCGGACCGCCCGCGGGAAATCGGCCATCAACCTCGTCGACTTGGAGGACGGCGAGGATATCACCGCAGTAGTGGCGACAGATGACCTCGGTGAAGAGGAGTGCCTCACGATGGTCACGCGCGAGGGGTACGTGAAGCGCACCTGCGCGACGGACTTCGAGAACATCCACTCCAACGGGCTGATCGCCACCCGGCTGGAGGAGGATGACGAACTCATCGACGTCGAAGTCACCGACGACGATGGCGATCTCCTGATCGCCACCCAACGGGGAATGGCGATCCGATTCCCGAAGGAAGAGGCCAGAGAGATGGGCCGGAGCGCGCGTGGCGTCAACGGGATCAAACTCACCGAAGGCGACGCAGTCGCCGGCCTGGTCGCCGCGGGCGACGACGCCGACCTGCTGACCGTCACCGAGAACGGGTACGGTAAACGTACACCGATGGGCGAGTACCGCACCCAGTCGCGCTACGGCAAGGGGCTGAAGGACATCAAGACCAACGATCGCAACGGTCGGGTCTGCACGGTCGAAGCCGCCACCGCCGACGACGACCTCGTCGTGATGAGCGAGGGTGGCCAGATCATGCGGACCAGGGTCGGCGACATCTCGACCGTGGGTCGGAACACGATGGGCGTGACGGTAATGGACCTCGAAGCCGGCGATCACGTGGCCTGCGTGGACGTTCTCCCGAACAGCGACTGACCGCTTGACGATTTCTCGATCCGTGAAGCGGCGATTTTCCGTGTTTCGGCAAGTGGTGTGAGCGACTGCTGACTCGAAGGATTTGTGGGACGGTTGCGGTACCTGGCGGATGAAGGGCGAGGCGCGCGAGCGAAGCGAGCAGCGAACGGAGTGAGCGCGCGCCGAGGGCTTCGACGGAGCTGTGCGGAGCGGGGCGGTTGCGGTAGTCGCTAGTGATCGAACCGCGAGCGAACGGAGTGAGCGAGCGGGCCGAGGAACCCCCGAGCGTAGCGAGTGGGGTGACGCTGGCTTTTGATCCACATTTTGCCAGCGAGTGAGCGACCGAAGGGAGCGAACGAGCGTGGTTCGAGACGCCTTCGGCGTCTCGTCATCACGGAAGGCGCTCCGCGCCTTCCGAACGACAGCAAAAGGTGGGGTCCGGAAGCGATTTGTGACTCGGGTTCGGAGCGTCGACCGAATGGAACTGTTCGGGTCGAGTGGTATCCGTGGAGTGGCGAACGAGACGGTGACGCCGAGGTTTTGCCTCCGGGTGGGGATGGCGGTCGGCACGGTCGTGGGCGGCGAACGGGTCGCGGTGGGCCGTGATACGCGCGCGACCGGTGGGATGTTCGCGAACGCGGTCGTCAGCGGACTCCAGAGCGTCGGCTGTGACGTCGACCGGCTGGGTGAGCTCCCGACGCCGGGCGTCCAGCTGTACGCTGAACGCGAGAGCGTGCCGGCGGTGATGATCACCGCCTCGCACAACCCACCCGAGTACAACGGGATCAAGCTGATCGGCGCGGACGGGATCGAACTCCCGGTCGCGGAGTTAGAGCGGATCGAAACGGCGCTCGACGAGGACGGATGCGCCCGCGCACGGTGGGACGAAACCGGCGACGCGCGGTCGGTCGAGGGTGTCCGCGAGGCGTACGTCGAGGAGGTCGTGGACGCGGTCGACCGCGATCGGATCGCTGACGCGGACCTGACGGTGGCGCTCGATCCGGGCCACGGCGCTGGCGCGCTGACAAGCCCGGAGATTTTCCGCGAGCTCGGCTGTTCGGTCGTCACGGTGAACGCTCAGGCGGACAGCCACTTTCCCGGGCGAGACCCCGAGCCAGTGCCCGAGAACCTCACCGATCTCGGCGGATTGGTGCGCGCCGCCGACGCCGACGTGGGGATCGCCCACGACGGCGACGCCGACCGGGCGATCTTCTTCGACGAACGCGGCGAGTACATCGAGGGCGACGCCACGTTCGCGGTGCTCGCCGCCGGCGTACTCGACGGCGACGCGACGACCGTCTCGGCGGTCACGGCCTCACAGCGCCTCGTCGACATCGCCGAGCAGGCGGGTGCAACGCTCGAACGCACCCCGGTCGGGAGCACACGGATCATCTCGCGGGTGCGCGAACTCGAAAGCGAGGGCGCGTCAGTGCCAGTCGCGGGGGAAGGCAACGGCGGCGTGCTCTTCCCGAACTACCGACTCGCACGCGACGGCGCGTACACCGCCGCCCGATTCCTCGAACTCATCGCCGAACGACCGGCGAGCGAGGTCGTCGCCGACGTCGGCGACTACCACAACGTCCGGACCACGGTCGACTACGGGTCGGACGCCGGACGCGAGGCGTTGCTCGCCGCGGTTGCGCGCCACGCCGAAGCGAGTTCGGGCGATCTCGATACGACCGACGGCTACCGACTCGACTTCGGTGACGCGTGGGTGCTCGCCCGCGAGAGCGGCACCGAGCCCGTCGTGCGGATCTACGCCGAGGCGCGTGAGGCCGATCGCGCTCGCGATCTCGCCGACGATCTCGAAACGACGCTCGAAGCCGCGCTAGCCGACGCATAGCGTTCGGTTCCCTTCTCGGAGTTTCGTGCGACCTGCGATCAGAGCGGTTGATGCTCGTCGAGCGCCGCGACGAGCCGATCGCGCTCGGTTCGAACCCGATCGCGTTCGCGCTCTATCGCGCCGCTCGACAGTTTCTCGCGCTCGTCGGCCGTGAGGTCGGCGCGTGCCCGCGCAGCGTTGCGGAGGCGCTCGTACCGATCCTCGCTGGCGAGCGCGCGCACCTCACGGAGCGACGCGACTGCTTCCTCGGACGCGAACCGGCCGACGACGGAGACGAGCTCGCGGGCCTGCCATCGGAGTTCGTCGGCGGACGGCGGCGGCCAGCCGATTTCGAGCGGATCGCTGTCGAGGCGTTCGAGGTAGCTTCGGTGGACGGCGACGTGGCGCTTGAGCTCCTGTGGATCGTCGACGTAGTGAGAGAGCTTCGAGCGGGAGTAATCGGCGTACTCGATCAGCGTCGGGACGGGTTCAGCTCCAACAGAGGTGGCTTCGACGTACTCACGGAGTTCCGTGGGCGGCGAGGGGAACGCCACGAGGGGATACCGTTCGGTCGTGGCGATCAGGTCGAGGAACTCGCGTGCGCTCGCCTCGCGCTCGAACGTCGCGAACGCATCGGCGACGCGCTCGTCGTACGCGGCGATCGGGTCGCGGAGGTCGGCCACGGGCGCGTCGAGATCGGCGTCGCCGAGTTTACGGATGCGTTCCAGTTCGTCGAGACGGTCGTCGAGCTCGGCAAGCCGGTCGTCGACCGCCCGGCGGGCGTCGCGGTACGCCGTGGCCCGTGTGTCGCGCTCGACGAGGAGGCCGGCGAGATCGCCAGCGGGCGCGAGCGTCTCGCGAGCGGCAGCGAAATCGCTCTCGGAGAGTCGGCGTTTGTCGAAGCGCTCGGCGGTCGTCTCGAACGCGTCGCGGTGTGGGAGATCGTCGGTGAGGTCGTCGACGAACGACTCGTAGGCCTCCTCGAACTCGATGAACGCCTCGAAGTCGCCCGTTCCGGTGGCGCGTCCGTCGTACCGATCAAGCAGCGTCGTCGCCCGGTCGTGGGCCGCCGCGACCGCCCGAACGTCGCTCTCGCCGTGATCGGCGATGCGGTCGACGACCTCCTCGTAGGCCGTGTGGGCGGCTTCGAGATCGGCGACCACGTCGTCGGACTCGGCGACACTCTCACTCATAGACGGCGTCGGGATCGAAGACGCGGTCGCCGACGTTCTCGCCGTCGAGCGTGCGGTAGAAACAGCTCCGGTGGCCGGTGTGACAGGCTCCACCCTCCTGTTCGACGAGGTAGAGCAGCGCGTCGCCGTCGCAGTCGACCCGCACTTCCGTGACGTTCTGGACGTGACCGCTGGTCGCGCCTTTCTGCCAGAGCTCCTCGCGGCTGCGCGAGTAGTAGTGGGCCAGCCCGGTCTCGCGGGTGCGTTCGACCGCTTCGGGGGAGGCGTAGGCCAGCATCAGGATCTCGCGGCTGTCGCTGTCCTGGGCAACGACCGGCACCAACCCGCTCGCACCGAAATCGAGTTCGGGGGCGGCGGCCGAATCCGTCCGGCTCATAGAGGAGATGGCCGCCTCGCGTGCATAGGCTTTTTGTGTCGAACGCCGAGAGCGACAGCGATTGCGTCGATCGGTCGCCAGCCGCAAGCGACAGTTCTTTCGTTCAGCATGCATATTGTTCACAATCATGGAACGACTGTGCGATGATCGGTTGGTCGCGCCGTTCGACGACGATCGCCACCGAGGTGAGCGGTAGTGGTGTTCGTCCCCGTCTTGCAGACCTCCGCACCACTGCTCGTGGTGGTCGTGGCGGTGATCGCGAGTCTCGGGATGGCGTGGGCGCTCGGCGCATCGTCGAACTCGCCGCCCTTTGCCCCGGCGGTGGGGGCGAACGCGCTCCCGACGATGCGTGCGGCCTTCTTCATCGGCGTGTTCGCCGCGCTCGGTGCGATCGCTCAGGGAGGAAGTATCTCCGAGACGGTGGGTCAGGACCTCATCAACGGTGTCTCGATCACGCCGCTTGCGGCCGCCGCCGGCCTCCTCACCGCGGCGGCGTTCATCGCGGTCGGCGTCCGTACAGGATACCCGATCCCGGCGGCGTTCGCCACGACCGGCGCGATCGTCGGGGCAGGGCTGGGCCTCGGGGGTGACCCCGCCTTTGGAACGTACCAACGTCTCGGAACTTTCTGGATCGCGGTCCCGTTCGTCTCCGCGTCGATCGCCTATGGGACCGCGACGCTGCTGCGACGTGAGGACGTTCCCGACGAGATCGGCGTCCCAGCGCTCGCGGGCATCGTCGGCGTCATTCTCGCCAACGTTCGACTGGCGATCTTTCCCGGTCCGGACGGCCAGGGGACGCTTGCGGGGTTCGTCTCGCGGCGGGTGGGTGGCGGCATCGATCTCGTCGGGTCGTACGATCTCGTCGGAGTTGTCGCGAGTCTCGCCTTCGGTGCGCTCGTCTTTCTCGCGCTCCGCCGCGAGATGCGCTCATCGGTCGATGCCGGCATCAGGAAGTTCCTGATCGGACTCGGCGCGATCGTGGCGTTTTCGAGCGGCGGGAGCCAGGTCGGGCTCGCCACCGGCCCGCTCGAACCCCTGTTCGACTCGCTTGGCACGCCAAGTATCCTCCTGCTTGGCCTCGGTGCGACCGGGATCCTTCTCGGGGCGTGGATGGGATCACCACGGCTGTTGCAGGCAGTCTCGCGAGAGTACTCCCAGCTCGGCGTTCGGCGATCGATCGCCGCACTGATCCCTGGATTCATCATTGCCCAGGCAGCGATCGCGCTCGGCATCCCGATCTCGTTCAACAACATCATCATCTCGAGCGTGATCGGCAGCGGCCTGGTCGTGGGATCGGCCGGCGTGTCCGGCCGGAAGATCGGGGTGACGGTCGCCGCGTGGCTGGTGACGCTCGTCGGTTCGACCGCCGTCGGTTTCGGGTTCTATCGGGTGCTCGCGATAGTGACTGGTGCGTAGTTCGAACGGCGTCGCCGAAAAAGTGAGACGGAGTTCGATCGTCAGTCGTCGCTCGGCTCACCCCCGTCGGCGGCAACCGTACCGGTCTCGCGAGCCGCTCGGATGTTCGTCAGGCCCATGTACGCGAGCGACAGCGCGAGCCAGACGAGGACCAGCGCGATGACTATCTGCACCACCGTCGACCCCTGCGCGAGCAGGGTCGGCCCCGCTTCACCCCATTGACCGAGGATGAACTTCTGATAGAGGTTCTGATAGAGCGCGAGATAGAGCAGCGCCGTAGTGGTGACGACGAACATCGCGGCCATCGGCAGGCCGGTCGAGAGCAACTGTTTCGAATCCGACCAGTTCGCGAGCCAGACCGTCGCCACCAGCAGCGCGAGTGCAGCGAGGGTCTGGTTCGCGCCCCCGAACAGCGGCCAGAGGTCGGCCCACCGGCCACTGGAGACGAGGATGTAGGCCGGGATCACCTGGAGTGCCGAGGTCACGTAGCGGTTCGTGGCGACCTTCTGCGTGCTCGTCTCGGGCGTCCCGACGATCTCTTCGAGCATGTATCGACCGAGCCGCACCGCGGTATCGGTGCTCGTCAGAAGGAAACTCACGAGCACGAGACCCATGAACGCCGCCGCGGCGGTCTGGGGGATGGCGACTCCGAGCGCGCCCGAGGTGGCGTTGAGGATCTCGCCGCCCCCGGTCGCGAAGTTCGGCAGCGCGAGCGCGATTCCGCCGCTCGCCGGTGCGGTCGCGTACACCGAGACGCAGATCAGCGCGACCGTCGCCAGAAGCCCCTCGCCGAGCATCCCACCATAACCGATGGTACGGGCGTCGGACTCCTTATCGAGCTGTTTCGCCGTCGTCCCCGAGGAGACGAGCGAGTGAAAGCCGCTGATGGTCCCACAGGCGATCGTCACGAACAGTAAGGGGAACAGGGGCAATCGCGTATCGACGAGCGCGCCGCCCCAGAAGCCCGCGTAGGCGGGGAGCTCGATTTCGAGAGTGTTCCCGACGCCTAGCACCGTCCCGAGGATCACCGCGAGCAGCACGCCCCCGACGCCGGCGTAGAGCAGGCTGGAGGTGAGGAAGTCCCGGGGCTGGAGCAGGATCCAGACCGGGAGCACGCTCGCGATGAATCCATAGATCATCACGACAGGGATCCACATGGCGATGTTGGCGCTGTCGAGCACCGGGGGGAGCGGGGTCGACGAGAGCAGCACGATCGTTCCTGCGGGATAGTCGCCAGGAACGAGCGCGAACGGGAACTGGAGACCGACCCAGATCCCCGCGAAGACCGCGGCGACGAACGCCACGGTTCCCGGCAGGAACGGCAGGTCGAGCTGGTAGAGGTACACCCCGAACGTCAGCGCGAGCGCGATGTAGATGAGACTCGCCGTGGCGGCCTGGGGGTAGGCGTTGAAAACCACCGAAACCACGAGCGCGAACACCGCGACCACGAGGATGATCGTGAGGAAGGCGAACCAGAGGATCATGTCCTTGCCGCGCTCGCCGACGTATTGGCCGATGATGTAGCCGATCGATTTGCCCTCGTGGCGCATACTGGACGAGAGCGCCATGAAGTCGTGAACCGAGCCGAAGAGGGGATTGCCGATCGCGACCCAGAGGAACGCGGGCACCCAGCCCCAGACGACCCCCGCGGTGATGGGGCCGACGATTGGTGCACCGCCCGCGATCGAGGAGTAGTGATGACCGAGAAGTACGGGCTTCGACGAAGGGACGTACTCTTGGCCATCGTTGTACTTGTGAGCCGGTGTCTCGTTCTCATCGTCGATCTCGACGAACTGCGCGAGGTAGCGCGAGTAGCCGAGGTACGCGACGGTGAAGGTGGTCAGTACGAACGCGACGAGCCAGATAGCTTGTACCATGGTGAACTCTCCCAGTATATAGCGAAAAGACTGTATTAAACGTTGTTCCTTGATCCGACGGTAGTGTTCAGATACGCAGATTCCATGCGACGGCGAACGATCGCAACCACTCGTCGGCAGTTGCTGGATCGGCGTGACTGAAACAGTTCGAGAACGAGGCGGTGCGTCGTTTTCCCTCACAAAGACACGTTCGACGGCGTTACGATTTCCATGCTGTTCGTCGCGGAAATCGAGGCCGTGGCGGCGGCCGGCTTCGTGTAGCGGTGTTGCGCCGTCGATGAGAAACGTGGCGTCGTCGACGTGGTGCTTCTGACGGAGTTCGGCGAAGAAGCCATGAGCGAGAGCGGTGTTTCTGGTCGTTTCAAGCTTCGTGTGCAGCAGTTCGTTCGACTCGGGATCAACCGCAGCGTACAGCCAGTAGCGCTCGTCGTCGAGTCGGATCACGGTCTCGTCGACCGCGACGTGATCCGGCGTCTTGCCGGACTCTGGCTGTAACTCCGCCTTGTGAACCCAGTTATGGATCGTGGATCGAGCGCGACTAACGCCGAACACATCGAGAATCGAGACAGTATTCGAAAGCGAAAGGCCGGCGAGATGCAACTGAATACTCAGCTTCATCAACAGCCGCGGCGTTGCTTCTCGCTCCACAACATCCAACTGTATTTCGTCCAAACAACCGTCGAGGCCGGTGGATTTCCGCATGGATCACTGAAATCACACCGCGCCGCACTGTTCAGCCGTATCTGAACACTACCTCTCCCAGCAGGACAAAGCTTATTACAGATACTGTCAATGTGTGACATGCGTCAGACGTTATGACCACCATATCGAATACCCTCCGACGGTTCAGGTGTGCGTTGGGACTCGGTTACACGGCCGAGGAGAGCAATACAGCGTGGGTGGAAAAGCGGTGACGGCGGTGGCAGGTCGCCACTTGATTTGAGGATCGTCACTCGCTTTTGCTCGTCTTGGTGTGCCTACCTCGTTTTTCCATTCGTCGAAAACCGACCAGCCGTAGGAGGAGTGGGGTCGGAGGGATTTGAACCACGGTCATTTCGCTCGCTGCGCTCACTTCACTCCCTGGTTCAAATCCACCGACGTACAGATTTCGCTCCTCGCGTCCGCTCGTCGCAGAAATTATGGGGTCGGAGGGATTTGAACCCCCGATCGACTGATATCTCCGGTGCGCGCCTCGGTCCTCCAGAGGGTCGTCACGGCGGGCGGTGATCAGCCACCCGCTCTGTATATCAGTCTGGAGTCTCGTCACCGGGCGCGGTGCCTCTGGAGTCAGTCGCCATACCTGGCTTGGCCACGACCCCGCGAGCGAATCCAGTGGCGTCGTGGGTAAACCGATTTCGGTCTCGCGTCGATATCGGTCGTCGCAGCCGGGCCCGACCGGGCAAAACCGAGCGGACACGCCGCGGTCGGTCCGGTCGTCCTCGGACCCACCCCTCGAACGACGCCGAGCCGTTTATCCACTCATCCGTCGAGCGCTTCGTATGGAGTACGACATCGCCATGGAACCACCGACGCCGCGCGAGTTCGTCCGACTCCGATCGGCGGCAGGAATGCGCGAACGATCACTCGATGCCGCGGCAGCGGGGATCGGCAACGAGTGCACAGCGGTGACGATCCGTGCGGACGGCGACCTCGTGGGGATGGGGCGCATCGTCGGCGACGGCGCGACGGTCTTTCAGATCGTCGATATCGCCGTCACGCCGGACCACCAGGGCCGCGGTCTCGGAAGCCGCATTATGAATGAACTCGTGTCGTGGCTCGAAGCGAACGCACCACCGTCGGCGTTCATCAATCTGATCGCGAGCGAGCCGGGGTTCTACGAAGGGTTCGACTTCGCGACCTGTGCGCCCGAGCTCGTCGGGATGGACCTCACTTTGCCGACCGAATCCGAGTCATCGCACGCACAGTAGTGTCGCAAAAACGGTCGTTGACGGCTCACTCGCGTCAGTCCTCGTCCGTGTCAGTCCTCGTCCGCGTCGGTTTCTTTCCACCCGCAGTCCTGGCATTTCCGGCCGGTGACGAACTCGGTGATTTGAGGCATGTAGCCGACTTCGAGGACGTTGCCCCCACAGTCGGGACACTCGCGGTCGGCGTCGGTGATGGGTTCGGCGTCCATCACGTCGTCGTCCTCGATGAGTTCGGCGAGCGCTTTCGGCGTGACCATCCGCCCTTCGACGACGCGGTTGTCGGCCATACCAAGACGCGGGGGGCGACGGCCCTAAACCTTTACAGCCAGGGCGCGCGGTCGGAACCCACGTCGGTGTCGGTACTCGCGTCCGTCGCGGTGTCGGGGTCGGTGGCATCGGTGGCTGCGTCGCCACCGTCGGACGAGCGAAGCGAGTCCGACGAGACTCGCCTCGTTTCGCTCGACTCGCCACCGTCGGCCATCGTGCCGCTTGCTCGATCGGATCCGAGGGCTTCGTTCCTGTCCGCTCCGTTCAGACTCGCCGTCTCAGCGTCGTCGCTCTTGTCGGGATCGAACGCGAGCAGCGCCGTGACCACGAGCACCGAGAGCGCGAGCGGTGCGTCGTCCGGAACGAGTCCAAGCACCGAGAGCGCGAGCACGCCGAGCGCAACCGCGCTACCGAACCGGAACCGATCGACGTCGACCGCGGTCCGGAGCCACGGCCCGCAGACCGCGACCCCGAGCGCGAACGCCACGCCAACGCTGGCGGCGAGCGTTCCCTTGAGTACCAACGTCGGGTCAGGAACCAAGACGAGCCGTGCGCCGGCGGGATCGAGACTGGCGAGCGCCCCGAGCCCGATGATGACCGCCGGACGTGGGAGATACTCGCCGACGCGCGCGCTCGCGGTCTTGGCGGCGACTGCGAGGATGACCACCGCCGCGAACCGCTCGAAGATCGCGAGGTCGAGCAGGCTCGCGATCGTGGGTGCGAGCGCGGACTCGATCGCGGCGAGGGCGATCACGACGACGCCGACTCCGAGCGTCGTCCGGACCTGTGCGCGCCACGTGCCGTCCATCTCGGCGAGGATCACGGCGACGGTCGCGCTGCCACCGAACACGAGGAGACCGACTTCCAGGATGCCCAGCGGGCCGTCGAGCGCCCCGGCGAGCACCAGCGCGGGGAAGATCCCGTCGACGAGCGGGAGCGCCATCACGGTCGCCAGCAGGCGGGCTGCGCCGCCGACGCGACGCTCGAGCCCGAGTGCGACCGGGTGTTGGGAGTGGCTCACGGGGCAGGCTGGCCGTCTCCCATGGCTGAGGGGTTGGACGGATGGTGTGAGTCGGAACTGCTGGCAGCCATCCACGGCTGCCACGCTTTGCCGACCGGAATCGTCGCCAGAGCGATAAATTTGCGCGCGAGTGTAAAGAGTGTGCCGTCCGCGAGGTCGAGAGTCGACTGATTGGCGCTACGCGCGGTGAGTGGACTGGCGACGTCCATACCGGAACGTGCCGAGAGACGGGAATAAACGTTCCGTGAGCCGTGGCCACACGACTCTGGTGGTCGAGTCACGCGTCACATTCCGTCGTGAACGGACCGAATGGGACTCCCGGTCTCGCAACGTTTTTCATGCCGGGACGGTGACCGTTTACATGGTAAGCGACAGAGCAGAACCTTTCTCCGAGAAACTCCGCGTTCCGGAAGCGCTGACGTTCGACGACGTGTTGCTCCGGCCGAAGGAGAGTCGCGTCGAGCCCGACGACGCCGACACGGCCACGCGCGTCTCGACGTCGGTCGAACTCACAGTCCCAGTCCTCTCGGCCGCGATGGACACCGTCACCGAGAGCGGGCTCGCGATCGCGATGGCGCGTCGGGGCGGGCTCGGCGTGCTCCACCGCAACATGGACATCGATGAAGTCGTCGACGAAGTCGAGCGCGTCAAGCGCGCCGACGAACTCATCATCCGCGAGGTCGTGACCGCGAGCCCCGATCAGACTGTCAGAGCGGTCGACGAGATGATGGACGAGGAAGGCGTGAGCGGTGCGCCGGTCGTCGACGACGACGGCGAGGTGCTGGGGATCATCTCCGGGACCGACATCCGGCCGTACCTCGAGGTCGGCGACCGTGACGAGGTTCGCGAGGCGATGACCGACGAGGTCATCACCGCACCCCAGGACGTCGACGCGCGCGACGCGCTCGAACTCATGTACGAACACAAGATCGAGCGCGTTCCGGTCGTCGACACCGAGGATCGTCTGACTGGCCTCGTGACGATGCAGGGGATCCTCCAGCGCCGCGAGTACGACACCGCCGCGCGCGACGCCGATGGTCGTCTGCGAGTCGGGGTCGCCGTCGGTCCTTTCGAGCAGGACCGCGCCGCCGCGGTCGACGAGGTCAACGCCGACGTGCTGTTCATCGACTGCGCGCACGCGCACAATCGCAACGTGATCGACAGCGCGCGCGAACTCGCCGCCGGCGTCGAGGCCGACGTCGTAGTCGGAAATGTGGGTACTCGCGAGGCCGCCCAGGAGCTCGTCGAGTTCGCCGACGGGATCAAGGTCGGCATCGGTCCCGGTTCGATCTGCACCACCCGGGTCGTCACGGGATCGGGGATGCCCCAGATCACCGCGGTCGCGCAGGTCGCCGACGTCGCCAGCCAGCACGATATACCGGTCATCGCCGACGGCGGTATCCGCTACTCGGGCGACGCGATCAAGGCGATCGCGGCGGGTGCGGACGCCGTCATGCTCGGGTCATATTTCGCCGGGACCGACGAAGCGCCCGGTCGCGTGGTCACGATGAACGGCAAGCGCTACAAGCAGTACCGCGGGATGGGCTCGGTCGGCGCGATGCAGTCCGGCGGCGGCGATCGATACCTGAAAGACGCCGACGAGGACGAGGACTTCGTCCCCGAGGGCGTCGAGGCCGCGACGCCGTACAAGGGCAGCGTCGAGAGCGAGCTCTTCCAGCTCGTCGGCGGGATGAAAAGCGGGATGGGCTACGTCGGCGCGGGAACCATCCCCGAGTTCAAGCGCCGCGCGGAGTTCGTCCGGGTTTCGTCGGCTGGTCAGACCGAGGGCCACGCCCACGACGTGGTGATTACCGACGAAGCGCCGAACTACAGTCCCGATAGCTAACGTCCCAGCCGAAACTGTCGTAATATCACAGTTTACAAATCGGTATTTGCATACGGATCAGGAGAAACTAGTTGTGATAACGTCTGTCTGAATATTGTCGATCCTATCAGCTAACGTCTCTAGGTTCTCTACTGCGTTGTAGACGTCTTCAGAGAGCACGAACGTCTCATATATAGCGTTCTCAATCCCCATATGACTATCATATTCATCCACAGAAAATTCGACTCCATCAGCATGACTGAATATCTGCTCATAGCAGGCGACTGTGAACTGGTCTACTGCTTCGTCAAGATCATCGAGTAAGGAAGGGTCAAATTGGTTCAAGAGATCAACATTCCAATCCTCTATCTCGTTCATCTCATCCCTGACAAATGTGATATTTCTGATTCCCCAGTCAATGTTTTCTTTTGTTGACCATCGTAGAGCGTCGTCTCTATCCTGTATTCGAATTTTGGCTTGAATGAGATGTGGCGGATCGGTTTGATGATATGCATCAACTACTTCAGACGTTGTTGTCAGGGTGATATTGCCTTCTTCACTCTCTCGAAGATGGTTTACTTCTGGTACTGCTACAGTAGGATCGTTGCCAGTCGTGTGATGGTACGCAAGGAGATCTCTTGCAAAATCATGCAAGAACAAATCCATATCTTCGTTAGAGCGAGGATTGGTGGTTCTTTCGCAGAGCAACCTAATTCGACTATGCAAATCTCGAAGCCTCTCTGAAAGGTCTTCTAATTCGTCCTTTCGATTAAGGCGACGTTCCATTCTCTTTCGCTGCTGTTCTTCGTTCTTCGCGTTTTGTCGTTGCCGCAGAAATGCCGCTGTAGTAATAACGAGTCCCAATGTAGTGGCACCGAGACCAACGATAGTAATAACCTCCAGAGCGTGTCATAGAAAGCGTCACATGCGAGGTTGCAGGGCGTGGGAATTGTGTCCAACAACACCCAAACCCTGCAAAACGTAACTTCTGTCGACGGCTTCTTGAATGTCGCGGCGACTGAGACGGTATCGCTGTTTGAGCATCTTAAGCTCGGATTTCTACTGGAATACGACGTGTTCGCCCCCTGCAAGCGGGGGCGAACACGAGTTCATGAGCCACCAGAACTCTTCCGAGGCTTTCTCCACTGCTACTACGAGGACGTCTACGGCACTCGTCCTGTCGCACGGGAACTCCAGAAGACACTGGTCTGGCTCAGCTGTGGCTTCGATCGACCGCCGTCGAGAGACGCGGTCGATCGCTTCCTCACCGATCTCGAACACGTTGTTAACGATGTCTTCGAGCACCTCGTCGAGCAGGCCGCCGTTCGGGGCCTGCTCGACTCTACGTACCGAATCGACTCGACTCACGTTGAAGCGATTCCGTGGAACGTCGACGCCACGTGGAACTACGACTCAACCGCTGAAGAACACTACTACGGCTTCGGTTGTACGATCGTCTCATCGGGCGCGAAGGTACCCATCGCAGCGGAGTTCACACCAGCAAAGCAAGCGCCAGAGGAGACGGCGATGCGCGTCACGCGTGACGCGCTCGCCGTCGAAGTACCGGTCTGGATGATCGGCGACAGTGCGTACGACACGCTGGAGTGGCACGACCACCTGCTGGATGCAGGGGTCGTGCCAATCGCGCCGTATAACCCGCGAAACATGGACGATCCGCTCGATATCGAGTACAGGGTCGAAAATCGTATCGAGAACCACAGCGAGGACGTTCAGCTCAAACGCTCGGTCTTAGACGAGACGTACAACCGCCGAACACAGGTCGAACGGACCAACGATGCAGTCAAGAACTGCGGCCTCGGGCCCGTCCGCGCCCGAGGCCGCGTCCACGCACGGGCGCAGGTGTTCCTNGTCGAACGGACCAACGATGCAGTCAAGAACTGCGGCCTCGGGCCCGTCCGCGCCCGAGGCCGCGTCCACGCACGGGCGCAGGTGTTCCTTGCGCTGTGCCTCCGAGTGGTCGTCGCGATCACCAACGACGAACGAGGAGACAACCCTGGCCGCGAGATGCTCTCAGCATGAGACGGATTCTATGACACGCTCACCTCCATGCTAGCTAGAAGACCAATATCTATCACTCCACATTAGCTTTTATGTTCGTTCAAAGTGATAGTTAATCTCCACCTACATTTTGAGTGAGGGTCTATCACTCCGGCCGGTTCGCTCGTCGCGTCCGTTTTCGGTGACTTCGCTCCGCTCGTCACGGCGTTTCACTCGTTTCGCTCGTGAAACCGTCGCAGAAGCGGGCCGGGAGGGATTTGAACCACGGTCGTTCCGCTCACTTCGTTCGCTTCACTCCCTGATTCAAACCCTCCGGCCGGTTCGCTCGCCGATTCGCGTCGCTCATCGGCTCGCTGCACGGGCCGGGAGGGATTTGAACCCCCGACTGTCTGATTAAGAGTCAGATGCTCTCCCTAACTGAGCTACCGGCCCTGACGATTCGGCGTTACCCCGGCCCAGTCAAATACGTTTCCTTTGAAGTCGTGCCCGTCCGCACGCGGCGGGCGATCGGGGGCGGAACGAACTACAGGAATAAAGTAGCCCCACGACTGACCGGAGGTAATGAGCACGGGCATCACGATGGCTTCGATGTCCACGTATGCGATCCTCGGCTGTGGCAGCGTCGGTTACGCCGTCGCCGAGGAACTCGCCGACGAGGGCAAAGACGTTCTCATCATCGACGCCGACGACGGCCGGGTTGAGGCGCTACGTGACCAGGACCTGAACGCGAAGACCGCGGACATCGCGGACGAGGAGGTTCCCGAGGCGGTCGAAGACCGCGACGTGGTGTTGATCCTCTCGACCGACATCGAGGCGAACCAGGCCGCGGTCGAACGCATCCGCGACCGCGGCGACGACCAGTTCGTCGTCGCACGGGCCTCCGATCCAGTGACCGCCGACGAACTCCGGGAGGCGGGCGCGGACGCCGTCATCAACCCCTCGCAGGTGATCGCCGACGCCGCGCTCCGGGCGCTCGAAACCGGCGAACTCGAACACAAGGCGGGCCAGCTCGCGGACGTCATCGACGCCACCGAGTCGAAGCTCGCGATCCTCGCCCACGACAACCCGGGCCCGGACTCGATCGCCAGCGCGGTCGCACTCCGCGCGATCGCCGAAGCTCGCGGGATCGAGGCGGACATCCTCTACGACGGAGAGATCGGCCACCAGGAGGATCGGGCGTTCGTCAATCTGATCGGGGTCGAACTCCTCGCGCGCGACGAAGTCGACTTCGAGGGGTACGACACGCTCGCGCTGGTCGATCACGCCCGCTCGATGGAGCGCGAGATCGAACGGCCGGTCGACGTCCTGATCGATCACAACGAGCCCGACGGCGACTACGAGGCGGCGTTTACGGATGTGCGCTCGAACGTCTCCTCGACCTCGACGATCCTTACAAAGTACGTTCAAGAGTTCGATCTCGGGCTCGACGACACCGTCGCGACCGCGCTGCTGTACGGCATCCGCGCCGAGACCTTGGACTTCAAGCGCGATACGACGCCTGCCGATCTGACCGCGGCCTCGTATCTCTACCCCTTCGCCGATCACGACACCTTAGAACAGGTCGAGTCGCCGTCGATGAGCCCCGAGACGCTCGACGTGCTCGCCGAGGCCATCCGGAATCGGGAGGTCAGGGGCTCACATCTCGTCTCGAACGCGGGGTTCATCCACGACCGCGACGCGCTCAGCCAGGCCGCCCAGCATCTCCTGAATCTGGAGGGTGTCACCACGACCGCGGTGTTCGCCATCGACGACGAGCGCATCACCCTTTCGGCGCGCTCGAAGGACATTCGACTCAACATCCGGAACATTCTGGAAGACGCCTTCGAGGACATCGGCGAGGCCGTGGGCCATTCGACCGACGCAACCGTCACGATCCCGCTCGGCATCTTCACCGGAATCGAGACCAGCGACGACAACCGCGAGACGCTGCTCAAGCTCACCGAGGAAGCAGTCCGGAGAAAGCTGTTCACCGCGATGGGCGTCGACGAGAACGGAAGTTAGGCCGTCGCTTCCGTCTCGCCCTCGCTTTCGCGTTCGCGGAGGCGCTCGATGACGTCGTTGACGAGGACGACATCGCCGACCGAGCGCACCCACCGGAACGGTACGATGACGCCGCCGGCGTTGCGCGCGCGCCCGCCGAGCACTTCGCGGTTCAGCCCGCCAACCGCGATTCCCGTGACGACCTCGTGATCGAGATCGATACGGACGTCTTCGACCTCACCGACGAACACACCGTTGTTCGAATACACCTCGCGGCCGACGAGCGAGCCGATCTCCGCTGGCGTCGCATCCATACCCGGCCATACGCCGACGGGGACTTAACTGTTGGCGGACTGGATGTGACAGCAGTCGTCCGATCGAAGTTCTGAGCGACAGAGCCCCATCGGTATCGAACGTTTCGATACGCTCGTACTGCCCGCTGGACCCCTGGGAGGCCGATTCGAACGAGGAGCGAACTCATGTGCCCCCAGTGTCGTCTTCCGGTTTCAGACGAACCCTCGTGGGGTTGAAACGTCGAGAGCTACGTCCCACATGCCCAGGCATCGTATAACCAGCAGTGCTATCGAAACGGACTNGGTTTCAGACGAACCCTCGTGGGGTTGAAACGTCGAGAGCTACGTCCCACATGCCCAGGCATCGTATAACCAGCAGTGCTATCGAAACGGACTGTATTCACCGTTGATGTCCCATTCGTGAACACAGTAGACGCGACCGACCGCATCGCCGTCGATCATCCACGTCGCCGCGCCCTCGTTCCAGGCTTCCTGTCGGCCACACTGTACACACTCGCGTTCGCGTGGTGGCACGAGATCAGCACTCATGCGCTCCCGTACGACACGATAGCTCTTAACCACTCGGTCGGACCATCCGCCGGCGCTGGTCGCGACTCCCATCGGGAGTGCGAAGATCCGCAGTGTCGTGTCCAACCGGATGTGGATTGGATACTCGACAACCGTTTTCGGTTTGCCTGTCGAGAGACGAACATCGTTGTCGGTGTTCTATGATGTATGTATATGTTTAGAGAGTTTGTAGGGTATTGGTATGTTATAGCATAACACTTTAATCGGTCGGTGTCGTCGAAGCTACATGGTCAGGACCGACCCGTATAGCCCGGAGGAATCGTACTACGAGTGCATGGACTGTCACAACCGGGTCGCCGCCGACGAAGGTGGTGGGCTGTGTCCGGAGTGTGGCGGTCCGCTCCAGAACCTCGCGGTCTCGCGCGAGTAATCAGAAGTCAGGGAGGTCGTCGGGTGCGTCGTAGTCGGCCTCCCAGTCGATGTACTCGCTTTTCAGCACGTCACAGACGGTCTGGCCGAGTTCGGTCAGGCCGGCGTTGATCGACGATACCCGCTGCCACGAGTCGAGTTCGGAGTGGAGGTCGCGTTCCTTCCAGTCCTCAGGGAGACCGGGCGCGTGATACCCGACCCTGTCGGCGAAGTCGTCCCAGAAGAAGTCGAAACGAGTGAGGAGTTCGAGATCGCGGACGATGGCGAACTCGGTCTCGGTCACGTCGGTGTCGGCCCGCCACGCCGCGAACGCCTCCTCCCACGCGCCCTCGGCGAGAAAGTCGCCGAGTTCCTCGCGGCGATACTCGTCGCCGCCCACCTCGGCGTCGTCGTAGTCGTCGGCGTCGACGCCGGTGGCGAGTTCGGGCGGGGCTGGCGTCTCGACGTCGAGGCTCATATCGGGGCGTGGCGAGCGCCGCGGATAAGCGTTCCTCGCTACAGCCGCCGAACGCACGTTCGTCGAACGACCACCGAACGCGGACGCCGGCGGAATCCAGCAGGCTCATTCCGATCGTAGCCGAACGGCCGCCATGACCGACTTGATAGAGACGCACATCGAGAACCGCGTCATGGTTCAGCCGAACCACGCCAACAACCTCCAGACCGCCCACGGTGGTCACGTTCTGAAGTGGATGGACGAAGTGGGCGCGATGAGCGCGATGCGCTTCGCGGGCAGCTCGTGTGTCACCGCACGGATCAACCAGGTCGACTTCGAGCGCCCGATCCAGGTCGGCGATACGTCACTCATCAAATCGTACGTCTACCGCGCCGGGCGGACGAGCGTGCGGGTCAGGCTGCAGGTCTACCGGGAAAACCTTCGGAACGGAAAGCAGCAGAAAGCGACCGAATCGTACTTCGTATACGTCGCCATCGACGACGACCGTGAGCCCACGACCGTCCCCGAACTCGATGTCAGCTCCGACAGAGGCGAACGGCTACGAGAGGAAGCGCTCGCCGGCGAAGGCCAGTAAGCGACCACTGCGCACGCTCCGCAGCTATCGAACACGGATCGGCCGAAAGACACTACGACGGTGGTCGCTCCGATCGACACCGACACCACCAACCAGCCCGAACAGTCGAACACTTCGACGGAGAATCCGACGGGGAAGAACGACCTCGACGGGTTCATCGCAGACGGCACCACTGGTGTAGTCGCGGAGTAGCCGACATCGAGAAAGGTGTTCTCGGCCACCAGTCGTCACGTCGGCGATCGCCGCGTGGTTCGCTACTCGTGGATCGTAAACTGGAGACGCTCTCGCTCGCTCCGATAGTAGCGTTCGGTCAACTGGTCTTGGGTTTCGAACGTCTTCGGAACGTACCGTCCGCTCACGCTCACCGTCATCGGCGACGTATCGAACGGGTATGGCTCGATCCGCACCGCCATCTCGTCGGTCGGGACGACGTGTAGCTCCGTCTGACTGTCCTCGGTCCCGTCGGTGATCGGCACAGGACCGAGTGTCGTCTCGGGTAGTGGGGTGTTCTCACAGAGATACAGCGAAAGACGGTCGTAGATTTCGAGCAGGAGGTAGTTGTGCCACGTTCGACAGTGCCCCGAATACGCACCCGTCTCGTGGATCTCCTCCAGAAAGGCCAGATCGTCGGCAGAGACGTATCGTGAAAAGCGGTCGTCGTCGTTCAACTGCCCCACGACCTCCTTTTGGAGCTGTTCTTGCTCCGCGATGAAGTCGGCATACACCGGGTCATCGTGCATGTCCGGGATGTCGCAACGAGCGCCATACCCCTGCCTTCTGAGTCCGGTGCCGTGAAGCGAGACGAGGAGACCGGCGTAGGTGTCGATCGCCACCGTGTTTTCGACACCGGAGCGATAGACCGTCGTCCATTCCTCGCCGGGGTACTCACGAAACCCGAGCGGTCTTGCCCCATCAGGGTGGATCGACGGTGCGAGGTCGTACTGTCGCCATCCGCGGTCGTGGTCCTCCGCAGCGATGATCATCGAGTGGTCGGGGGCTGGACGCTCGAACCGCTCGTTTCCCCAGTGGCGGGCGATCTGGCCGGTGAGATGGGCATGATCCGGCTGTGGGACGAGCCGAAAGCGATCGGCGTCCTCTGCGACGATCATTCGTTTCGGTTCGCGCGGGCGGCGCATGAGAGTTCTGCCATCGCAGTGACCGGCACGGAATCGCGCTCGCCGGCAACGGCGAACCGACGGCGAACATCGATCCCGACAGGGGTAAGAAACCGGGGTTCGTGGGTTCGTCAATGAGCGATCCAGCGACGACCGCGGACGCTGATTCCGGGTCCGGCCCCGCCGCTGGAGCCGGGCCGGGCAGCGTCCGGGTCGTCGGCACTGCCCACGTCTCGGCCGACAGCGTCGACGAGGTCGAGCGCACCATCGCCGACGAGCGGCCCGATATCGTGGCGGTCGAACTCGACGAGGGGCGCTACCGCCAGATGAAAGGCGAAGAGCCCGATGATCTCGACGCGGGCGACCTCCTCCGTGGAAACACCGTCTTCCAGTTCCTCGCATACTGGCTGCTCTCCTATGTGCAGACCAGACTCGGCGACGAGTTCGACATCAAACCCGGAGCGGACATGCTCGCGGCGATCGAGACCGCCGAAGACCTCGGCCTCGGGATCGCGCTCGTCGATCGCGACATCCAGATCACCGTACAGCGCTTCTGGACCCGGATGACCGGGATCGAGAAACTCCGGATGCTGTCGAGCCTCCCGCTGGCGTTCGCCCCGCCGTCGGCGGTCGCGCTCGGACTCGGCCTTTCGGTGGGGGCGATCGTCGGCTTTCCGCTGGAGGCGCTGTTCGGCCCGCTCGTCATTCCATCCGGGCTCGCGCTGCCCGGGCTCGTCGTCTCGGCGGTCGATTTCCTCCTGGTCGGGAGTTTGGTCGGTCTCGGCGTCGCACTGCTCTTCGTCGCCGTCCTCGCGCTGACCGCTCCCGCGGAGGACGAACGGGAGGAGCTGGCGATGGAGGACCTGACCGACGCTGACGTCGTCGGCGCGATGTTGGAGGAGTTTCGAGCCTTTTCGCCGGGCGGCGCGGAGGCGCTGATCGACGAGCGCGACGCGTTCATCGCCCACCGGCTCGTGGAACTCCGCGAGGCGGGCCATCGGGTGGTCGCGGTGGTCGGCGCGGGCCACCAAAACGGCATCGAGCGCTATCTCGACGATCCGGAGCTCCTGCCGCCTCGATCGGAGCTCGTCGGCCGGGAGTCAGGCCGGCGGTTCTCTCCCTACAAGATCGTCGGCTACCTGTTCACGCTCGGCTTTCTCGCCTTCTTCGTCCTGCTCGCGATGGCTGGCGCGCGCAACGAGTTCCTCCTCCAACTGTTCGGCGCGTGGTTCCTCATCAACGGCGTCTTTGCGGCCGCACTCGCCCGCGTCGCGGGCGCACACTGGACCAGCGCGAGCGTCGGAGGGCTGGTCGCGTGGCTCACCAGCGTGAACCCGCTGCTCGCACCGGGCTGGTTCGCAGGCTACGTCGAACTCCGCTATCTGGACGTGAACATCGGCGACATCGGGAGGTTGAACGAGATCCTCGGCGACGAGGAGGCCCCGATCCCCGAACTCCTCGATCGGCTCCAGGAGGTCGCCCTCTTCCGACTGATCGCGGTGGTCGCGCTGACCAACGTCGGAAGCATCGTCGCGAGTTTCCTCTTCCTCTCGGTCGTGCTCCCCTACTTCTCCGCCAGCGTCGACATCACCCAATTGATGCTCGAGGGCGCGCGAAACAGCGCCGATCTCATCTGGGAGACAGTGACGTGATACTGTCGGACAGAACGGTCTCGAAAACGACGCTGGAATATCCAGTTGCTGTCCGGCGTCTTCGGCCGTTCGATATTCGCGTGTTTCTGTCCGACAGTATGAGCCGGAGGGGTTCCGCGTGAGGTTCGCCCGACGAGAGCTGATCGACCTCGCGATCGCGTGGATCGCGCTCGGGTTCGCGTTCGCGCTCTTCTTCGATCCGCAGGCCGGGCGGATCATCAGAGTCGGGCTCGCCACCGGACGCCCGCGGACGCTCGTCTCACCGGTGATCGTCGACGCGTTCGCGCTCAGCATGCTCACGGCGGGGATCGGCTTTCTGCTCCACGAGCTCGCCCACAAGATCGTCGCCCAGCGCTTCGGCCAGATCGCCCACTTCCGCGCCGACTACGGGATGTTGTTCATCGCGGTCGCGAGCGCGTTCGCGGGCTTTCTGTTCGCCGCTCCCGGCGCGGTCTATCACCGCGGGCGGATCACCGAACGACAGAACGGCCTGATCGCGCTCGCCGGCCCAGTGACGAACCTCGTGCTCGCGGCCGCGTTCGCACCGCTCGCGCTCCTTTCGGGCGGATTTCTCGGCGACATCGGCGCGTTCGGCGTCGGGATCAATCTTCTCCTGGCAGGGTTCAACATGCTCCCGTTCGGTCCGCTCGACGGCCGAAAGGTGCTCTCGTGGAGCGTCGTCGTCTTCGTGATCGCGTTCGTCGTGAGTGCGGGCTCGGCGGTGTTCGTCCTCTTCCGGTTCGGTCTCGGCTCGCTCGGGCTGTAGGCCAAATCTCATACCCACCGCCGTCGCTCGGACGACCACGACGGACGATCACCCGGAACGGAAACCGACCACAGAGTGGCCATCGGTGGGCTTTTGTCCGCGCTCCGCGCCGCTTCCGCCATGACCGACGAATCCGACGAGTCGCCCACGGACGCCGACGACGAGGAACTCACCTACGCCGAAACGGGCGTCGACATCGCGGCGAGCGAGGCCGCGACCGCGGCGCTCGTCGGGGCGGTGGGAGACGACGGCGACGCCGAAGGCGACTACGCCGGCCTCGTCGATCTCGGCGACCAGTATCTCGCCTTGGCGACCGACGGCGTCGGCACCAAGCTCCTCGTCGCCGACGCGATGGACGATTACTCCACGGTCGGGATCGACTGTATCGCGATGAACGCGAACGACCTCGTGGCTGCCGGGGTCGAGCCGGTGGCGTTCGTCGATTACCTCGCGGTCGACGAGCCCGACGACGCGACCGCCGCGGCAATCGGCGAGGGGCTCGCGGCCGGGGCCGAGCAGGCGGACATCGCCCTCGTCGGCGGCGAGACCGCGGTGATGCCCGAGGTCGTTCGAGGTCTCGACATCGCGGGGACGTGCGCTGGCCTCGCGGAAGAGAGGGATCTCTTCGACGGAGCAGCGGTCGGTGACGCGCTCGTCGGCTTTCCGTCCTCGGGGATCCACTCGAACGGGCTGACGCTCGCGCGCGAGGCCGCCACCCGCACGGGCGAGTACGACGACCCGTTCCCGCCCGATCCCGATCGAACGGTGGGCGAGGTGTTGCTGGAGCCGACCAAAATCTACGCCGATCTGCTCGACCCGCTTCACGACCACGCGGCCCACGCCGCCGCCCACGTCACTGGCGGCGGCTGGACGAACCTCTCGCGGATGGGGGCGTTCCACTACGAGATCACCGATCCGCTTCCCGTTCCAGATGTTTTCTCGTTCGTGGCGGACGCGGGCAACGTCACCGACGAGGAGCTGTACCGGACGTTCAACATGGGAATGGGATTCGTCGCGGCGCTCGATCCAGACGACGCCGACGCGCTCGCGGCGGCGACCGACGGTCAGGTGATCGGCCACGTCGAGGAAGGGTCCGGCGTCGCCGTTCGCGATCTCGCACTCGACTGAGTGGCGTTTCAATCTTCAGGTTGTGAGTGTATCGCGTCCTGAATTGATAGTGAAAACAGCGTTCTGACGGAAATGGCGGATAGATAGAGAGAATCTATTTCGCACGGTCGCCGCTAACTCACCAAACTGTCGTCAGAAGTGATGTTCTGAACCCAGAGTGTGTATCCTACATAACCCGCAGGGAAATGTATTCAGCCTGCTTCGTCCTTGGTCTTAGCCCTATTTTCGCCCTCACTACCATCTTCACCATCCCTTTCACCTTCGTCGTCATTGCCGCGTACTCGGTTCAGACTTCTCCTTGGGAGGGTTTTCAAACCCGTTATCCAGTTCCACATACCACCTAATAGCGATGGTTGCGAGTCTGTGCTGTCCGGTAAAGATTTCGTCGGTCATCCATCGACGGTCACCTCGGTTGCGAGCAAGTCGCCACCGCCCTCCGCTGGCGATGGCNTTTCGTCGGTCATCCATCGACGGTCACCTCGGTTGCGAGCAAGTCGCCACCGCCCTCCGCTGGCGATGGCACCAACCGCTCGAATGCCTCGGCTGGCGTCTCCAGCGTGTCCCAGTCGAGGCTCATGTGCGGGCGCTCCTCGTTGTAGAAGGTGAGGAACTCATCCAGAGTTCCGAACCGCTGGCGGTGCTTCTCGTAGGTCTGGAAGAACCGTTCGATCTTCCCGTTCGACTGTGGTCGCCCGACCTTGCAGAGCGTGTGTTCGATGTCATTGTCGTGGAGAAAGCGTTCGAACTCGTGATCGAGCCATGGCCGATCATCCTGGCGGGGGTTGACGAATTCCGATCCGTGATCGGTGATGACCTCCAAGATCGGGATCGGACTGTCGAACTCCTCGTCAACGCTTTCGAGGAGTTCGACGGCCTGGCTCGCCGAACTACCGTCAGTCTCGATCATGTCGAAGACGCGCCGCGAGGCGTCGTCTTCGACCGCCAGCACCTGCTGTCCGCGGTCGTTGTGGTACCAGTCCAGATGGACCGTCACCGCCGCATTCTCGCGTTCGAAACGAACCCACGGCCGCTTGCGGCCCTGCTTGGTTGGATTCTCACTCACGTGGTCGTGCTCCTGAAGAATCTCGTGGACGCGGTTATTGGCGATCGAGAGGCCGTCTCTGACGCGGAGTACATGGGCGATGACGACTGCGCCAGCGCGGAGGCGCTGGCGTAGGTCGAGTACCCGTTCTTCGAGGTCGTCAGGATACTCTGCGTAGGGTCTGCGTCCGGGTGTTTCCAACTGTGGGATCTCACCGCTCTCACGGTACGCTTTGGCGAGTTGCTGGACTCGCCGCCGAGTGATCCCGAATTGCTCAGCAACCAACCCAGTATCCATGCCGTGGTCACCAACACGCTGACAGATTCGGGTGGCGTCATCCTGAGCAAGTTTCATCTCACCTGGTTGATCGTCGGGCAGATAGCGCCGACGAAATCTTNCAACACGCTGACAGATTCGGGTGGCGTCATCCTGAGCAAGTTTCATCTCACCTGGTTGATCGTCGGGCAGATAGCGCCGACGAAATCTTTGGCGGACACTACACGATGGTTGCGAGTCTGATTCACGCATAACCAACCTGTCAATGTCATCTTCAAGAAAGAGCATGCTCTCACCACCAACTTGTACGTAGTCTTCTTTGTCTGGGTCGTACCACTGCGGGTCGAAAATCCTGAGCTCTTTCGGCCGATCTGCCCTACTCCATTCCTGGACGAGTCCCTCGTATAACTGGTCGTCAGAGGTCTTTACCCTGACCGAGTGCGTATCACGAACAAAATTTGCCCACGGCTGCCGTGGATTTACTGTGATATTGAGTCTGCTTTGCAGACGCCGTCGAACCCGTTCAGGAACCTCAAGAAGCACAAATACTGTACCGAGCATTCCTATGAATAGAGATAGCAATAGCACGTAGAATATATACTCAACCCGAATACCGGGTTCGAAGAGCAATCCGGGTAGCTCGTTGTAAGACTGAATTGAAACATTGAACAACTGATAGATGTAGACTGCAATTGCATCAATGACGACGCTAAGCACCAAACTCCAAATGAGAAGTGTGAAACGTGAATGTTCGCGTTCGATAGAAGCTAAGTTGATGATCGTCGCTACGGCAACGAACCCTGGAGCAATCAGAACTGCATAGAAGATTGCTGTACTCGCTAGACTGGGCATCAACTACAATCTACGATTCGTTCGAATTGCCGGAACTGTCGCCTGACTCGTTGCTTCCCGAGCTGTGGTCTGACGAACTTCCAGAATCGCCAGAAACGCTGGTCGGGATAGCCTCACTATCGGCAGAAGGGGGATTTTCGCGTCTTTGTGGGCGTTTGCTCTGGCTCTTCTCCACGTCCGCCTTGGTTTTGGAGCCTTCAATTTCCTCACTCTGGTTCTTCGATCCGGCGTTCCGCCGTCCCACCGCCTCGTATTGTCCATCCACGTTTTTTTGAGCACTAAGTGCCTCTTGAGTGGAATCCTCGCCGCCCTTTCCGTTACTGTCTGAGTTGCCGCTTGATTCCGAGTTTGAGCTTGATTCATCAGCCATGCTACTGACATGGCTCCCTGTGAATAAATACGTTCGTACGGTAGAGTGAAAGTGAATACCCGAGAGCGTTTACGACGGTTAAATTTCTCCCCGATCAACTGTATTATCTAATTCCTGTCGCTTAAATACGTTAAACTCGATCGATTGCCATGTCACGCCGAACTCGACAGACGCTTCACTCGCCAGTCGGAGTGGGCAGCGCGCGGAGCGCCATCGGCGGCACGAGGAAGTTCCCGCGGTGTTCGACGAAGATATACTCCAGAATGCCGTTGTTGACCCGCTGGCGGACCGCTGGCGTCGCTTCTGTGAGGTCCGCACCGTTCATGGCTTTCCGTACTTCCTCGAACGCCCCGATCCCTCGCTGGAGCGTCGGGAAATGGAGGCTGGCGATGTCGTCGTCGGTCGACTCGAAGTGCCGGCGCAGCAGCCGGACGTTGCCGTCGGGATCGCGGTTCGCACGCGCGTTCTTCTGGGCGTGACCGACGCGACCGAACTCGCGGGCGGCCTCGTCGATGGTGTCGATCATCGCGGGGGTGAGTCCGTTGTCGGCTCCCAAACTACTCCCGACGCCCTCGACGAGACCCTCTTCGGCGTGGGCCGGCGAAAACATCTCCATCACGCGCTCGTCGAAGTCCTGCTCGCCGTACCAGTCGTCGAGGCGCTGGCGGAGATTTGCAACGTGTTTGGTGGTGCCGCCCGCGAAGGGGCCCTCGCTCAGGGTGACGTAGTCCTCGCTCGCCTGGTTCTTCCGGAAGCCCGCCTGAAACCCCATGAACAGCGGCGATTTTTCGGGCACTGGTCCGGAGTCGGGAATGCCTTCGAGCTTTCCCTGGCGCTCGGCGGGCATCCCTGCACCGATGAACCCCGTCCGGCGCGCGCCGACCGAGAAGACGTCGGTGAGGCGGGTGTCGACGGTGACGCCGTTCGCGGTCTCGCGGTCGCCGGTGAGCGCCTCGTCGGCTTCGAGCACGACGTCCGCCCGATCGCTCGCGAGGTGGAGCAGGGCGTCCTGATCGTCGAGATCGGGCTGTTCGAACGCCGAGAGTCGGCGCGGTGGCGGGAGATCGAGGTCGTCGGGCAGTGACGACTCGAACCGATCGAAGTACGCCGGCGAGTACGCGATCGAGTGGATCAGTCCCTCGTGGGTCCGCTTGTAGGCCTCGTCCAGCGTCGAAAGCGCCGCCGAGACGGTGTTGCGGGCGTCCGCACCGGGCGGACCATCCGCATCCAGATTCAGGTAGAGCAGGATCTGGTGGCGCGGGAGGAGCGAATTTCCATGGTCGTCGAGCCGGATGCGGTCGCGCCACGCGTGCTGACGCGTCGGGAGCTGTTCGAGACTGGCGACGCCGCTCGGGACGGGTTCGTCGGGCTCGTTCCGAAAGCGGCCGAGACACGCCGTGAGCGCGCTCGCCCCGCCGAGCGCGACGGCGGCCTTGCCGAACTCGCGCCGCGAGAGGCTACGATCGGGGCTGGACGGCATCGCCCGAACTACGGGCCACAGCCAAAAGCCGGTTCTGGTACGGGCGTCGAACGCCCCCCAGTGCACCGACTCACCGCCGTCGTCTGCGGACCAGCGCGAGCGCCGCAGTCCCGGCGATCGCGAGTATGCCGACCACGAAACCGAATCCCGATCCTTCAGTTGCCGACGCCTCGCTCGTCCCGGCTGTGGAGCGGGTGCTCGTCGCTGTAGCCGTTGTCGTCGCGTCAGCTCCGGTGGTGTTGGCGGCCTTGCGGACGGTGAAGTCGCTGGCGACGGGCGCGCCATCGATCATCACGGGTGATCCGCGCTCCGCGACGGTGGCCCACAGCCCGAAGCGCGAGTCCTGATTGCGGTAGGACGACTGATCGAGAGTGACGGAGACGTTCTCGTGGACGCCAGCAGCGAGCGCGGTGCGGCCGACGACCGCGCCCGGCTCGCCGTCTCGATCGGTGCGCACGACGACCCAACCCTCGTGACCGAGCGCGACCCGTTCGATCGTCACCGAGCCGCTCGTTGGCTGGCTGCCGAACCCCGAGGCGACGACGCTCGCCGGGCCGGCCGCGCGCTTGTCGACGGCGAAGGACTGTTTCGCGCTGCCGCCGAAGGCCGGTACCGGCTCGTCGTCGGCCGGGTCGAACTCGCCGTCACCGTCGTCGAGATGGAGCACCGCCCATACGGTTCGGGACCCGTTCCACGCCTGCCACGTCTCGTCGCTGACGTTCACCGTGAGCCCGGTCTCGTAGCCGTATTCGGTCGGGGAGTGGCCGATCGGCTCGCCAGGCTCACCGCCGTCGTCGGCGTGGAGCACCAGGAAGCCGCCGGTCGCGGTGAACAGCGATTCGATCACGACCGTGCCGTTGTCGGCGTACTGTGCGTCCGCCGAGAGGTGCTGGCCGTGCGCACTCGCCGGCGTTGCCCCGATCACGAGAACGAGAACGCAACACAACCCAACGGCGAGCGCCCGACGCATGGACGCACGTTCGACGGGTGGCGTCAAAGGCGCGTCGCTGCCGGCCGCCGGCCGGTGCGGTTGCGGTGCGGCTGCGGTGGCGGGCCCGGTGTCTCGACGAGTACCGGAGCACGCTTCGCGCGTGGTTCGAGGGAGCGAAGCTCCCTCGTCATCACGAAAGGCGCGAAGCGCCTTTCGAACGACTCCGAATCCTCGTTCACCTTCGGCTCACGAGAACGCAGCGAGTCGAAGCTCAGGAGAGTTTTGCTCTCCTGGCGTCTCGTGTGAGTGAAACGAGCACGAGGCTTGTCGGAGGTTTCTCTGACAGCGGATGAAGGGCGAGGCGCACGAACGAGGCCGTAGGCCGAGTGAGTAGCGACCGAAGGGAGCGCGCGGCGAGGGCTTCGGCGGTACGGTAGCGGTGCGGTGGGGAAGCGGGCCTCGGTGGATCGAGGGCGAGACCGTGAACGAACGGAGTGAGTGAACGGCTGAGGGCTCGGGCGGTGCTGTGCGGTTGCGGTCGCGGGAAGCGTCGCAACTCCATCGCGAAGGAGCTGCGGAAGTCGCGTGAAGACATCCGATGTGGTCCGAAAGAATGCCGTTCTTCCGAGATGCCGCGGCAGCTTCTTCGCGCGGCTGCGCCGCACGAACGGCCCGAGGCGCGTAGCGCCTCGCTGTCGCCGTCTCGTAGCAAAGTCAAAAGAGGACCCCGGAAAGCTTTTGATTACCCGTGGTTATCTCCGAACATGGACCTGCCGACGCCCGACGACCTCCGTGAACGTCGTCACGAGGTCGATATCACCCAGAGTGCGCTCGCCGAGCGGGCAGGGGTCTCCCAGCCGCTGATCGCGCGGATCGAGAGCGGGGACGTCGATCCCCGACTCTCGACGCTCCGGCGGATCGTGACCGCGCTCGACGCCGCCGAAGGCGAGATTCGCCGTGCGAGCGACCTGATGGGCGAGTCGGTCGTTCACGTCGCTCCCGACGACAGCGTTCGGGAGGCCATCGAACGGATGGGTGAGGCGGGCTACTCCCAGCTGCCGGTGGTCCACGACGAGTATCCCGTCGGGATCATTTCGAACAGTGACATCCGCCGTGCCGGGACCGACGATGCCGCCGAACTCCCCGTGGCTGACGTGATGCGCGAGTCGATCACGACCGTGGCCCCCGACGCGACGCTCGATGCGGTCGACACCCACCTCGATCACCACGGTGCGGTTATCGTGGTCGAGAGCGGGCGAATGGCTGGGATCATCACCGAAGCCGATGTGGCTGCTCACTTGTCCTGAAGACCCACTTTTTTACACGGGATCCTCGGTCGCGCGCTCCCTCGAACCCCTCCAAAAACCTGTCTCCGTGAGTAGCGCGGGACCGGAGGTCCCGCGGACCGTTCGCGCGGTGGAGCCGCGCGAAGACGAAGGCGAACGGAGGCTCGGAAGACGAGCGGCGCGAGGTGCGAGCGTAGTGAGCACCTCGATGCGAACGGCAAGGAACGAGCCGTGAGCGAAGCGAGTCTTCCGGTGGACTAAAAACACCCGTTCACTCGCGCCTGCGGCGCTCGTTCACGGTAGGTCTGCTGGCGCTTGCCGCCACCGNAGTCTTCCGGTGGACTAAAAACACCCGTTCACTCGCGCCTGCGGCGCTCGTTCACGGTAGGTCTGCTGGCGCTTGCCGCCACCGCACAGCACCGCCCGAGCCCTCACTCCCTTCGGTCGTTCGCCCTCGATCCACCAAGGTCCGCACCGCCGCCGCACAGCGCGCTACTCGTCTTCCGGATCGTGTTCGATGGTCTCGACGATGTCGAGCGGGACGTCCCGGAGCGCGCCGCCGACCTCGCTTTTCGCGATCCGCTGGGCGTGCTCGCGGCCGTCGGCGTTGAAGATCTCGATTTCGAGGACGAGACCGACGATCGCGGTACCGGCTGCGACGAACGCCGAATCGAACGGCTCGCCGCAGGCCGGACAGCCGGTCGCACCGACATCGACCTCGACGTAGGATTTGTCGCGCTCGTTGAGTCGCTTGCCGGCCTCGCTGACCGCGACCCCGATCGCGTCGTCGACGTCATCGACGTCTCGGACCAACCACGCCGCCTCCAGCGCCACGAGATAATCGCTCATACCTCCCATCTGCCCCGGGGCGTGACGTGCCTTGCGGTTCCGTCGCCGGCCATGACGATCCGATTCGACGTGATCGTCCCGGCGCGCACGTGAACGCGATGCGTTCCATAAGTTATCGCGACGACAGCAGTGATCTACCCCGGCGATTCGGATCGTACACCATCGAGGTCAAGTGAACTTGCGATACGATCAAAAATAGTTGAATCGCACGACAGCGGCGGTGTACTCTCGATACGAGCGGTCCAGCGACTCGAAATAGTTATATAGGTCTCTGTCGGCCCCTCGGATGACGCCATGATCGAACGGCTGCGCCGCACGACCCTGTTCGCCGCCTACCAGGCCGCCCTCGCGCTCGGCATCGTCACCTTCCCGCTCGCGCTGCTCACCGAGCGAGCTGGAATGTCTCTCCCGGTCGATACCCTCGTCGAACGGCTCGGCGAGGCCCACGAGCGCGCGATCGACGGGTAGCACCACTCGATTCTTCGACTCGAATCGGCAATCCGAGTGTGAAAGACTGGCTTTATCAGCATCCGGGCCGAACGAGGCGTATGCCTCAGCTTCCCGACGGCCAGAACCTCTCTCAGCCCGATTTGCAGCCATCGGAGGACGTCTACGGCCCGGAGCTCGGCACGCTCCCCGAGCCAGAGATGGACAAAGGAGAGATGACGAAGACGGGCACGACCACCGTTGGCCTCACGACCAGCGAGGGTGTCGTGCTCGCCACCGACCGCCGCGCGAGCGCCGGCAACATGGTCGCGAGCAAGCAGGCCGAGAAGATCGCGGAGATCCACCCTCGCGGGGCGCTCACGATCTCGGGCGCGGTCAGCGCGGCCCAAGCACTCATCAGCAACCTGAAGGCGGAGGTCGATCTCTACGAGGCGCGCCGCGGCGAGGAGATGAGCATGCAGGCGCTCTCGACACTCACGGGCAACTTCCTCCGCAGCGGGGCCTTCTTCATCGTCCAGCCGGTGCTCGGCGGCGTCGACGACGAGGGCAGTCACATCTACCGGATCGACATCGGTGGCAGCGTGATGGAGGAGGACTACGCCGTGAGTGGCTCTGGATCGCCGTTCGCACTCGGGGTGCTCGAACAAGAGTACGACGACGGCCTGAGCATGGACGAGGCCGAGACGGTCGCCGCCCGCGCCGTCAAAAGTGCAGTCGAGCGTGACACCGCCAGCGGCAACGGGATCACCCTCTCGGAAGTCACCGAGGAGGGCGTCACGATCGAGAACTACGATAGCATCGAGCAGGTACTCTAAGACACCCACTTTTTTACTGCGAGGGGTCGCCTGCGGCGACCCCCGTCTGCTCACGGGCGCTTCGCGCCCGTTCGCACGGCCAGCGGGACGGCTCCGCCGTCCCGCTCGGCTTGCAAAAACCTGGACTAAAAACACCCGCTCGTTCACTCCGTTCACTCGCGGAAGAATTACTGGTACTTTCTGCCACCACACAGCACCGCGCGAACCCTCTCTCCCGTCGCTCGTTCGCCCTCGATCCACCGAGGCCCGCTACTGCACCGTACCGCCGCCGCACCGCCGAAGCCCTCGGTCACTCGCTGCGCTTGTGACCTCGCCCTTCATCCGCCAGGCACCGCAACCGCGCCGCTACCGCAGCCGCTCCGCAACCGCGCCGCTACGCACGGAAGCCTGATACGCACCCCCGTACAACCCCGCTCATGAGCGACCGCGAGTGGAGCGACAGGATCGCTGGCGATCGGATGGCTGTCGACCAGGAGTTCGCCTCGACCGTCGAGAACTCCCAGTTCTCCCGCCAGCAGTGGGGACTCATCATGACCGCCGTCGAGTTCGAGGTCGAAGGGTCGGCAGGGGGCGAAGATCGTCTCGTCGCGAACACTGACAATCTCCCACACATCATGCCCGAGCTCGACAACGTCGGCGGTGGCATGGGCGGAATGGGTGCAATGAGCGGCGAGGGATCGGGCGGAAATGACGATGGTGGGGTCTTCGGCTCGATCAAGAACGCGCTCGGGATGGGCGGCGACGGCGGCACCGATCAGAAGCGGATCGACGACGCCGAGCGACTGACCCAACGCTACGCCGACGAACTCCAGCAACGCCTCGAAGACCGAGGCAAGTGGGACGACATCCGCGCGAGCGCGGGAAATTAGGGACTGCCACCGCGAAACAGCGTTCGCTCCTCGGTCTCGTAGATGTTGATGAGTTCGGTCACGATCTCGTCGTAGGACTCCTCGTCGACTCGAAGCCGATCGAGTCGGTCGGCGGTGTCCTCGTCGAGATGGACATCAGGCATGGCAAACGGCCCAACGCACGCGAGGCGCTTAACTGCGGCGGCCGTGCTCAGAGCCGGTCGACGATCGACCGTTCGACGTCCTCGGTCGTCGCGTCGCCACCGAGATCCGGCGTCCGGGGTCCGTCCGCGAGCACCTCCAGCACGGCCCCGCGCACGCGCTCGCCCGCAGCGTCGTAGCCGAGATACTCACAGCACATTGCGGCGCTCAACACCGTCGCGACGGGGTTGGCGACTCCCTCGCCCGCGATGTCGGGCGCAGTACCGTGAACGGGTTCGAACAGCGCGCGGTCGGGGCCGACGTTCGCGCTCGGAAGCAGTCCCAGCCCGCCGACCAGCCCGGCCGCGAGATCGGAAAGCACGTCGCCCGCGAGGTTCGGACAGATCACGACCCCGTAATCGGAGGGATCCATCACGAGATGCATCGCGAGGGCGTCCATCAGAGCCGTCTCGTAGTCGGCCCCGCGTTCGTCGGCGACCGCCGCGACGCCGTCGAGAAACAGGCCATCGGTACGGCGCATGACGTTCGCCTTGTGTGCGATGGTCACGTCGTACCCGTTCTCGGCAGCGTAGTCGAAGCCGAACTCCGCAATTCGTTGCGAGGCCGCGTCCGTCGTCACGCGCGTGAGCGTCCGAACGCTCTCGGTGATCTCGCTCTCGATGCCCGCGTAGACGCCCTCGGTGTTCTCCCGAACGAACACGAGGTCGGTCTCGGGGTGGAGCGCGTCGACACCCGGGTAGGCACGCGCGGGGCGGACGTTCGCGAACGACCCGACCGCTTCACGGAGCGGGAGGATCACGTCGGCGGCAGTCTCGCCCGCTGCGCCGAACAGCGTCGCATCGGCCGCCGCGGCCAGCTCTCGAGTCTCCTCGGGAAGCGCACTGCCGGTCTGGGCGCGTGTCTCGTCACCCGCTTCGGCGTACTCGAACACGAAGTCGCCGACCGCATCGAGCACTTTCACCGCGACCGGGACGACCTCCTTGCCGATCCCATCGCCGGGGATCACCGCGATCCGATCAGTCATCGACGTAGGGGAGCGCCTGTGCAGTCTCGTCCACGACACCCGCGTTCGATCGCATGAGTGCGGTCGTGTCCCACTCGCCATCGACGAGCGCCGTGCGCTGGGCGTCGTCGACCGCGACGTCGATCTCGCGATCGCCGTAGCGCACCGTCTCGGCGGCCACGTCGACGTCGATCGCCGTGTCGGGGTTGTTCTCGATGAATTCTTGAAGATCGGCGACCGCCTCCGCGTCGGTGGTCACGGTCGGAATGCCGAGCGCGAGGCAGTTGCCCGCGAAGATCTCGGCGAACGACTCGCCGACCAGCGCGTCGATCCCCCAACGCTGGAGCGCCTGTGGGGCGTGCTCGCGCGAGGAGCCACAGCCGAAGTTGGCGTTGACCGCCATCACCGACGCCTCCTGAAAGCGCTCCTCGTTCATCGGGTGGTCCTTCGGTTCGTCATCGTCGTCGAAGCGCTGATCGAAGAACGCGAACTGGCCCAGCCCGTCGAACGTCACGACCTTCATGAACCGCGCCGGGATGATCTGGTCGGTGTCGATGTCGTTGCCCCGGATCGGGACGCCCGTTCCCGAGACGTGCTCGACGGTTTCGACGGGGCCGTCCCCGCCGTCAGCGTCGGCGTCCGCAACACCACCGTCGGCATCGCCAGCGCTCATGCGGTAGGCACCTCCCGTTCCTCGATCTCACAAACATCCGTGACCGTCCCTTTCAGGGCTGCTGCGGCCACCATCCGCGGGTTCATCAGGACTGTGCGGCCGTCCTTCGATCCCTGGCGACCCACGAAGTTCCGGTTCGACGACGAGGCACACGCCTCGTCGCCCTCCAGTTGATCCTCGTTCATGCCGAGACACATCGAGCAGCCCGCGTTGCGCCACTCGAAGCCCGCCTCGGTGAACACGTCCTGTAGCCCTTCTTCTTCGGCAGTCGCTTGGACGCGCTGGCTCCCGGGGACCACCATCGCACGCACGTCGGGGTGGACCTCGCGACCGGTTACGATCCGCGCCGCGCGGCGCAGATCGGTCAGGCGGGCGTTGGTACACGATCCGAGGAAGGCCACGTCGACCTCGTACCCGTCCATCCGGTCGCCTGGCTCGACGCGCATGTGCTCTTGGGCGCGTCGTGCGGTGTCGCGCTCGCTCTCGGGGAGGTCCTCGGGCGCGGGGATCGGTTCCGAAATTCCGATTCCCTGGCCGGGCGTCGTTCCCCACGTCACCATCGGTTCGAGCGCGCCGCCGTCGATCGTCACGACGTCGTCGTACTCGGCATCGCTCTCTGAGCGGATCGACTCCCAGTAGGGCTTCAGCCGCTCGAATTTCTCGGGGTCGTCGGCGAAGGCGTCGGTCTCACTAAGCCAGTCGTATGTCGTCGCGTCGGGGTTGACGTACCCCGCTCGCGCGCCACCCTCGATCGACATATTGCAGATCGACATACGCCCCTCCATCCCGAGTGATTCGATCGCGTCGCCAGCGTACTCGTAGACGTAGCCGACGCCGCCGTCAGTACCCAGCTTACGGATGATCGCGAGGATCACGTCCTTGGCCTCGACACCCGCACCGAGTTCGCCGGTGATCTCGATCTTGCGGACCTGCTGTTTCTCCATTGCGATCGAGCCCGTGGCGAGCACGTCCCTGATCTGGGAGGTCCCGATACCGAACGCGAGCGCGCCGAACGCGCCGTGAGTCGCGGTGTGGGAATCGCCACAGACCACCGTCATCCCCGGTTGGGTCAGCCCCTGCTCCGGGCCGACGACGTGGACGATGCCCTGGTCGCCCGTGGTGGGATCTGAGAAGTCGATCCCGGCCTCGCGGACGTTTTCCTCCAGCTCGCTCATCATCTCTTCGGCAGCGTCGTCGCCGTAGGGCCGAGACTGGTCGGCCGTCGGGACGATGTGGTCGACCGTCGCGTGGGTGTGCTCCGGATAGGCGACTTCCAGATCGCGCTCGCGCAGCATCCCGAACGCCTGGGGGCTCGTCACCTCGTGGATGAGGTGGAGCCCCACGAACAGCTGGGTCTGGCCGGTTGGGAGTTCCGTGACCGCGTGGCGATCCCAGACCTTGTCGTAGAGGGTGCGATCGCTCATCGATCGTCGTCGCGACCCTCGCGGCCGCGCTCGAAGACCGGGTTCGCCTCGGTCTCGCTCGGCGGCTCGTGATCGACGTCCTCCATGCGATCATCCGTCTCGTCGTCGGCGTCTTCGGCCGCGTCGTCCGCGGCCCGCTCCGCGTCCGGCTTACTTCCGGCAGACGTCCCGTCTGCCGTCGTTCGAGAATCACCGTTTCTCTCACCGCCGTCCGCCGCCACCGTCGGGCCGCGTGCAAAGACCACGCGCTCGCCGAACGGCCGGCCGGTCTGCGGGTTAGTGTGGCTCACGTCGTTCATCGTTCGGTTCGTCGCGTCCGTCGTCTGCCGTGTCGTTTCGTTCGTCATCGGTCGTGTCGCGTTCTCAGTCATCTGCTTGGACTCGCTCTGCGTCGGCTTCTTCCTCGCTCGATTCGGTGTCCTCGGCCCACGCGAACAGGTCGCGCAGGCGCTCGCCCACGTCCTCGATCTCGTGGTTCTTCTCGGCCTGCCGGAGCTGGCGGTAGGCGGGTCGGTTGGCCTGGTTTTCGGCGATCCACTCGCGGGCGAACGCACCGTTCTGGACGTCTTCGAGAACGTTCTCCATGTTCGCGCGGGCGTGCTCGTCGACCACGACGTCGCCCTTGGTGAGACCGCCGTACTCGGCCGTATCAGAGACCGAATCCCACATCTCGCCCAGCCCACCTTCGTACATCAGATCGACGATGAGCTTCATCTCGTTGAGACACTCGAAGTACGCCATCTCGGGGCTGTATCCAGCATCGACGAGCGTCTCGTAGGCCTGCTTGATCAGGCTCGTCACGCCGCCACAGAGCACTGCTTGCTCGCCGAACAGGTCGGTCTCGGTCTCCTCGCGGAACGTTGTCTCGACGACCCCCGCGCGGGTGCAGCCGATGGCCTGGGCGTACGCGAGCGCTTCGTCCTTTGCCTCGCCGGTCGCATCCTGATAAACCGCGAGCAGACCTGGCGTCCCCTGATCGTTCTCGTAGTTGCGCCGGACGAGGTGGCCCGGGCTCTTCGGGGCGATCATCGTCACGTCCACGTCCTCGGGCGGTTCGATCTGCCCGAAGTGGATGTTGAACCCGTGGGCGAACTGGAGGGTGTCGCCGGCGTCGAGTTCCTCGGTGATGTCGTCGTAGACCGACGGCTGGACGGTGTCGGGGACGAGCATCGAGACGATGTCCGCGCGCGCGGCGGCCTCGACGGGAGTTTCTACGTCGAGCCCGTCGGCACGGACGGCGTCGCGAGAATTCGAGTCCTCGCGGAGCCCCACAACCACCTCGACCCCGCTCTCGGCGAGATTTTGCGCGTGGGCGTGGCCCTGGGAGCCGTAGCCCATCACGGCTACTGTCTTCCCGTCGATGGCGGTGCTGTCGGCGTCGTCGTCGTAGTAGATCGTCGCGTGTTCTGTCATGATTGGGTTCGTTCGTACCGCTCCTCTTCGGCGTGAGTCGTCCACTCCTCGCCGCGCGCGAGCGCGGTCTGTCCCGTCCGAGCGAGCTCGCGAATCCCGAACTGCCGGAAGGCGTCGATCGCGTCGTCGATTTTCTGTTCGTCACCGGTGATCTGGACAGTAACGGTCCGTGGGCCGGCGTCGAGGGTGGTTCCGTCGTACATCTCGGTGACGGCATGGACCTTGTCGGGCTCCTCGCCGTGGACTTTCAGGACCACGAGCTCCCGGCGCACGGCGTCGTCGCCCAGCTCGCGCACCGAGATCACGTTGATCACCTTGTCGAGCTGTTTTTCGACCTGGCGGACGCCGGGTTCTGGCTCCTCGATCACCAGCGTGACCCGGGAGGTCTCGGGGTTCGTGGTCGTGCCCACGGTCAGGGACTCGATGTTGAACTGCCGGCGCGAGACGAGCCCGGAGATCGTCGCCAGCACGCCCGGCTCGTTCTCGACCAGCGCCGAGATGACCGTGCGTCGCGACGCGGGCTCGGCCGCGACCGCCGGATCGATCCGGATGCCCTGGGCGTTGCGCCGGCCCGACGGCTGTGGTCGCTCGTCGGGAGCCGGTCCCTGGAGTCCTTCCGTCATAGCTGATCCTCCGCGAGGACGAACTCGCCGTTCGCGCCACCGCTCGGCACCATCGGGTAGACGTTCTCGGTCGGATCGATATGAGCGTCGACGACCGACGGTCCGTCGTGCGCGAGCGCCTCGCTCACGACGTCCTCGACCTCGCCCTCGTCGTCGATGGTGTACCCGCGCGCGCCGAACGCCTCGGCGAGCGTCTCGAAGTCGGGCACCCACGGGTACTCCGAGGCCATCCGCCGGCCCTCGAAGAACCCGTCCTGCCACTGCCGCACCATCCCGACCGCCTCGTTGTTCAGGACGAACACCGTGATGTCGAGGTTCTCCCTGACGGCGACCGCGAGCTCCTGAAGCGTCATCAAAAAGGAGCCGTCGCCGTCGAAACAGACCACCGACTGGTCGTCGTCGGCTGCGAAGCGCGCGCCGATAGCGGAGGGCAGCCCGTAGCCCATCGTCCCGAGACCGTGCGAGGAGACCCACGTCCGGGGCTCGGTGTACGTCCAGTACTGGACCGCCCACATCTGGTGCTGGCCGACACCCGTCGTCACGATCGTGTCGTCGGCCGTCGCCGCGTCCACGGCCTCGACCACGAACTGTGGCTTTAGTGGTGCATCCGCCGGCGCAGCGTAGTCCATCGGGTACTCGTCCTTCCACATCAGGCACTGCTCGCGCCACTCCTGCCAGCGCTCGCCGGTCGCGGCCATGTCCGTGTCTCGCTCCTCGGCGAGCGCGGCGTGGACCTGCTCGATCACCGTGCCGGCGTCGCCGAGCAGCGGGTAGTCGGCGTGGACGTTCTTGCTGATCTCCGCGGGATCGATGTCGGCGTGGACGATCTCGGCCTCCGGGGCGAACGTCTCGACACCACCGGTCAGTCGATCGTCGAAGCGGGTGCCGACCGCGAACATCGCGTCGCAGTGGGTGATCGCCATGTTCGCGTAGCCCGTGCCGTGCATTCCGGCCATCTCCATCGCGAGGTCGCGGTCTTCGGGGAACGCGCCGACTGCTGGCATCGTCGTCACCACGGGCACGCCGTACTCGGTGGCGAATTGCCGGAGGTCGTCGCACGCCTCGGCCTTGATCACGCCGCCGCCAGCGAGGATCACGGGCCGCTCGGCGCTGGCGATCGCGTCTGCGGCCGTTTCGACCGCCTCCTCGTCGGCGCGTTCGGGCGGATCGTAGGTTTCCGGCGTTTTCCCCTCGTCTGGCTCACGGTCGGTCGCGCCGTTCGTCACGTCTTTCGGGAGGTCGACGAGCGTCGGCCCCTGGCGGCCCTCGTCAGCGAGCGCGAACGCCTCACCCACCGCGTCGCCCACGGTGTCGGCGTCGCTCGCGAAGTAGTTCTCCTTCGTCACGGGACTCGTGATCCCGGTGGTGTCGGCCTCCTGGAAGGCGTCCGAGCCAACCATCGCAGTCGGAACCTGACCCGTGAGCGCGATCATCGGGTCCGAGTCGAGCGAGGCGTCCGCGAGCCCGGTCACGAGGTTCGTCGCCCCCGGTCCCGAGGTCGCGAGACAGACGCCGGGATCGCCCGAGACGATGCCGTAGGCGTCGGCGGCGTGGGCTGCACCCTGCTCATGGGCCATCGTGACGTGGTCCATCGCCGAGTCGTACAGCGCGTCGTACACCGGCATGATCGCGCCGCCCTGAACCCCGAAGAGATGCTCGACGCCGGCGGTTTCGAGCGCGCGCACGACCGACTCCGAGCCGGTCGTCACGGGCCGAGCACCTGCGTCCTCGGAGGACGCTTCTTCCGTGGGCGTCCCTTCGGCAGCCACCTCCTCGGCCGTCGCGGCTTCGGTGGCCGGCTCGTCCGCGTCGGGGCGGTGAGTCGGTTGCTGTTCGCTCACGGAACACCCCCCGTTCGCGGTGTGGGCGGTGAGCCGTGCATCCGTCGTGGGCGATACGTCTGGCGTGGTCGGGTCGGTCGTTGTTGTCGTGGTCGCTGTCGGTCGTGCATGGATCGCGTGTCGAGTGTCGCGCGTGCTGGTCGCTGTGTGGTCGGTGCAGCAGGGTCGGGGGAGAAGGTGGTGTAGGGGGCTACGCCCCTACAATAATCGACACACGCACGCCGACCGCGCCGCTCCGAGGCTGCGGCCCTCGTGCGACAGTCGATCGGAACATCGTATCCACATCCTCCATTCCGACGGTAATAACCCTTGCGTGCGCTGCAAGCGTTGCGCCGGCCGGGGTTCTGGCGAGGGCCGATCGCACTACCGTCTCCGCTCGCACGGGCTGGCGCTACCCGCCGGTGATGGGATGGAGCGTTCGAAGCGCGCATGATTCAGTCGTCGGCCTCCGTCCGGACGATCCGCTCCGATCGACTGATGCCGACCTCGCTCGCGAACCGGGTCAGCACGTCCATCGTGACCCGCTCCTTCTCGGCACCGAAGTCCTTCACTCGGCGGGTGCACTCGCGCACCTCGTCGTCGGTCGGCTGGAATCCGGCCTCGACGAGCCGCTCGCGGACTGAATGCTGGCCGGTGTGTTTCCCCAAGACGAGCTCGCGTTCCGCGCCGACCATCTCGGGAGTCATCACGCCCGGCTCGAAGGTGTCGGAGTTCTCGATCACGCCCGCGGCGTGGATCCCCGACTCGTGGCTGAACGCGTTCGCGCCGACGATCGGCTTGTTCGCGGGCGTCTCGATCCCGCTCATTCGCTCGACTACTCGCGCGAGTTCGGTGATCCGGGTCGTGTCGATCCCGGTGTCGACGTCGTACAGCGACTCGGCGCTCATCACGACCTCCTCGTAGGCGGCGTTACCGGCGCGCTCGCCGATGCCGTTCACACTCACTTGAGCCTGCTCGGCTCCGGCCTCGAAACCTGCAAGCGCGTTCGCGCTCGCCAGGCCGAAGTCGTCGTGGGTATGGACGTCTATCCGGGCGTCGGTGTGCGCGCGGACGGTCTCGATCAGGTCGCCGAACCGGCTGGGGGTCGCGACCCCGCAGGTGTCGGGAACGTTGATCCAGTCCGCGCCGGCCGTCGAGACCGCCTCGACCACGTCGACGAGGTACTCCCCATCAGTACGAGTGGCGTCCATCGGCGAGAACATCACCTCGACGCCGGCTTCCTTCGCGCGCTCAACCGCCTCGACCGAGCGCTCTTTCATGTCCTCGCGGCTGGCGTGCATCGCGTCCTCCAGTTGGACGTCGCTGGTCGACGCGAAGACGTGGACCATCTCCACGCCGGCGTCCAGCGCGGCGTCGACGTCGCCCTCGACGACGCGTGCCAGGCCGCAGGTTGTCACACTCGTGCTCGCGGCGATGTCGCTCACGGCCTCGAACTCCGCATCGGAGTTCACGGGGAACCCAGCCTCGATTACATGGGTTCCCATCTCGTCCAGCGTTGCAGCGATCTCGCGCTTGTCGTCGTAGCTGAACGAGGTGCGTGGCGACTGCTCGCCGTCACGTAGCGTCGTGTCGAAAATTCGAACCGTGTCGACTTCAGTTGTGGATTCTAGTGTGCCCTGGAAGAACTCGACCCGCCGGGGTCTCCGACGATGTGTCCTCCGTGTCCACGTTGTGGTGGGACATTGCAATCGACTCCGATGCGCATGACACTCATAAACCTGTCGCTCCACCACACGGCATGGGACGACCCACACGACGACCGACCCCAAAACCGACAGCAATCAACGTATATCATTTGTCGCCAATTCCTTATATTCCTCAGCACAGATCACAGCGAACCGTCGCAACGTGGCCGCCGTCGGAGTGATATTTCCGCCCTGAATAGCCGGAATACAACAGAACGAGGCTCGCGCGCGATCCGGCGGCGTCGCGAGGACCGCCGATCCGACGGACGGCAGCTACACTGAAGTTCCCGGAGCGTGTAGCGGGGCCCATGACGAGCGAGGAAGTCACTCGCCTGCTCAAAGTGGCCTACGGCGACGAGATCGAGACCGTGATGAACTACCTCACGAACTCCATCGTGCTCGACGGGGTTCGGGCCGAGGAGATCAAAGAGAGCCTCGAGGTCGACATCGACGAAGAACTGAATCACGCCAGGATGCTCGGCCAGCGACTGAAACAGCTCGACGAGCGCCCGCCGGCGTCGGCCGATTTCGAGATGCACCAGGATAGCCTCCAGCCCCCGGAGGACTCGACGGACGTGCCCGCGGTGATCGACGGCGTTCTCGAAGCCGAGAACGACGCCATCGACACCTATCGATCGTTGATCCACGCCGCGCGCGACGCCGACGATCCCGTGACCGAGGACATCGCAGTCACGATCCTCACCGACGAGGAGGCCCACCGCACCGAGTTCCGCGGGTTCCGGAAGGAGTACGCGTAGTCGACGCGGCCGAGGACTTTTATTGGGGCGTGGTGACGGCCGTGGTATGTCCGACGACATCGACCGCGCCGGCGGATCGTCTCGCGCACTCGCGTGGTGGGACCGCCATCCCGCCCGTTCCGTGAGCGAGGAGCCGAGGGCGTGAGCCTGCTCGACCGACTCGAACGGATCGGGGGGTTCGCGAGCACGTACTTCGTGGTCTGGGTGTTGCTGTTCTCGGGTGCGGCGCTCGCCTCGCCCGCGACGTTCACCTGGATCGAGCCGTACATCACGCCGCTGCTGGGCGTCATCATGCTCGGAATGGGGCTGACGCTCCAGCCCGCGGATTTCGCGCGGATCGCGGAGCGTCCGCGCGACGTCGCGATCGGCGCAGTCACCCAGTGGATCGTGATGCCGATCGCGGCGTGGGCGATCACGGTCGCGCTCTCGCTCCCGCCCGCACTCGCGATCGGCGTGATCCTGCTGGGTGCTGCGCCGGGCGGCACGGCATCGAACGTGATGACGTATCTCGGAAAGGGTGACGTCGCGCTCTCGGTCGCGATCACCACCGTGACGACGATCGCCGCACCGGTCGTGATGCCGGCGTGGGTCGTCGCGCTGGCCGGCGAACAGCTCCAGGTCACGTTCGCCGAGATGTTCACGAGCATCGTTCAGGTCGTCCTGCTCCCCGTGATCGCCGGGTTCGTGCTCCGCATCGCCCTCGATCGCTACGCGCCGCGGCTCGCGACGGCGGGCCTCTCGATCTTTCCCGCGATCAGCGTCGCCGCCATCGTCGCCATCGTCGCGGCGGTCGTCGGGCTCAACGTCGAGAACATCCTGACTGCGGGCGCGGTCGTGTTGCTCGCGGTCGTCGCCCACAACGCGATCGGGCTGGGGGCTGGCTACGGCGTCGGGCGCGCGAGCGGAATGAGCCCCGAGCGGGTCCGGGCGTGTACCTTCGAGGTCGCCCTCCAGAACAGCGGGCTCGCGGTCGCGCTCGCGACGGCGTACTTCAGCCCGCTCGCCGCGCTCCCGCCCGCGCTGTTCAGCGTCTGGCACAACGTCACCGGCCCCGCGTTGGCGACGTACTTCTCCCGGCAGTCCGATCGAACGTCCGACGTGCCGCGGGCGGAGCCGGCCGACGACTGACGGAAGCGTTTTCTTCGACCGCGGTGAGACCCGGTATGAGCGAGTTCGACCTCGATCTCCAGACGATCGAATCAGAGATGGACGTGGAGGACGCCGACGGCACCGGTCGGGTGGTCCTCGGGGTGCTCGACGGCCGGACGCCCGACGAAGAGTGGGTCGCGGAGGTCGACGGCGGCGCGGTGCTCGTTCTCGCCGTCGAGGGCGACATGAAGCGGCTCGCAGCCGGCTTCGCGCCCGATATCCGCGAGATGGGTGGCGAACTCATTCACTTCCGCCGATTCCTGCTCGTCACGCCGTCCGGTGTCACGATCGACACCGATCGATTGGATTGACTGCGAGACGGGCTGGTTCTTCAGCTCGATAAAAAGAGCCGGAGCCGAACTCAGAAGTAGCGTTCGGCGATCTTGTCGGCGGTCCGCAGCGCGAGCGCCTGGCCGCTGTTGGTCGGGTTCGGGCCGCCGACGCCGTTGGCCATCGCCGAGTGGTCGGCGACGAACAGTCGGTTGACGTTTTTCGCCTCGGCGTTCTCGTCGAGCACTTCCCCCATCCGCATCGACGACTGCATGTGGAGGAGCAGCGGCGGCCAGTCACACCGGTGGACGTGGTCGGCCCCCGCCTCCTTGTGGATGTTCGCCGCGATCCTCGACAGCTCGTCGCGCTTCGCGTCGTCGTCAGGGTGTGGCTCCCACTTCACCTTCGGGACCGGGCCGTGCTCGTCGCTGAAGGTGTTGTCGAGCGACACCCCATTACTCTGGCGCGGGAGGTCGTCAGTGAGGATGAGCAGCGCCTTCGTCTGCTTGTAGTTCGACATCCGACGCTTGAGTTCCTCGCCGACGACGTAGCCACGGGTGTCCCACGGTTCACTCGGATCGACCTCGGTGTCGAAGCTGTAGCCCGCCTGGCTGAACAGGTAGTCGGCGTACGAGACCAGACCGGGACTCATTCCGATGTCCTCCATCCCGCCGACACCGGGTTTGTCGAAGCGCACGGCGGAGTTCTGCCCGACGTAGGGGTCCATGTGCTCGACCTCGGGGTTGATGTCGGCGACCGTCTCGTCGTCGTAGACGCCGACGATCCAGTCGAACCAGTGAGTGGTGAGACCTTTGCCGACCCAGCCGTCGTCCGGCAGGCCCGCGTTGAGCCAGAGCCGAGGCGTCTCGATACAGCCACCCGCGAGGACGACCGTATCGGCAGTGACGGTCTGGGACTGGCCCGACCACGAGTCGCGGAACGTGACACCTGTGGCTTCGAGGGTCCCCGCACCCTCCTTGGTCTGAATGTCCGTGACGTAGGCGTTCGGCCGGAGCGCGACGTTGCCCTGCTCGGAACTTTTGTTGGTGTCGAGCGCGCGGGGCACGTAGCCGACGTTGCTCGACTTGCGCGCCTTGTCACGAACGGGGGCGTCGACGGGTGTCGACGATCCCTGGAAGTGATCGCCGACGAGCGTGTCGCCGCGGAACCCGTCGTCGTAGCTGAACGAGCCCTCGTAGTCGGCGTCGAGCGGCTCGCCGGTCGCGGTCTCTCGACCGGGAACCTCGACGGCGTTGGCCTGCGGCCGCCAGCCCGTCTCGGTGACGTTTTTGCTCTCGATGAGCGGGTAGAGAGCGTCCGCGCCCTCGATGAACACCTCCTCCTTGGCGGTCATCGGGGCCTGCTGGGTGCTCGTCAGCTCCTCGTTCAGCTGGTAGTAGGGAACGAGTTCCTCGTAGTCGATTGGCCAGTGGGGTTGGTCGTTGAAGGCGGTCGGATACCCACGCGGGTGGTTGGAGAAGTAATGCAGCGACGTGCCGCCAACGGCCCCGACCTGCCAGATGAACGCGTTCTGGTGGAGGTTGCGGAACCACGGCGCACGCGAGTGGTCCGCGGGGCCCACGCGTAGATAGCCGTAGGTCGGGTCGTTCGCGTCGGCCTCGCGGTGGGTGAACTGCTCGTCGAGCAGTTTGCCATCCAAGTCATCGGGGTCGGTGCTTATCGTCCCACCGGAGTCGGCGTGTGGTTTGGGCCATTGTTCGTTGCCGTGCCACGGGCCGCCTTCGAGGAGAAGCACGTCGATACCATGATCGTGGGCGAGTTTCCACGCCGTCGCCGGGCCGTCCGCACCCGCACCGACGATGACCACGTCGGGGTCGTTCATGTTCCACCCCCGATGCCCTCGATGACGTCATCGCCTTCCAGGTTGCTCGGCAGGTTCAACTCCTCCACGTCGGGGTCGGCGAACCCGCCATCGACGGCGTGTCGCCAGTTGGCGGCGTAGCCGTCGGCCGGGCCCGGATAGCCGCTCTGTTGCCGGCTCTGGACCTCGCCGGCCGGCGTTGACAGCGAGCGCTCGGTCGGGTTGTTGGTTTTCGTCTCACCCAGCCCCGACCACTCGGTGTAGTAGCCGAAGCCGTGCAGGCCATTCACAGCCATCACGACGTACTTCAGGATGCCCACGTCGGGCACGAGCGGCGAGAGCAGGTCGTCGAGACGGTCTATCGCACCGCCATCGACGATGGTCCACAGGCACCGAAGTCGGTCCTCCGGGGAGAGCTGGACGAACGTCCCGCCGGCGGGGAACTTGCTTCTGTCGCGCTTGATGGCGTCCTCGTTTTCGCCACGGGCGATGAACTCGGCGGCCACGATGTCGAAGACGAGCGTGAACGCCGGTGCGTAGGGGTAGTTCTGCACCACCTGATGAGTCGTCTCGTTTGCCGTCTCGACGAGCAGTTCGAACGCGGCAGGACCGGACGAGGAGGCAACGTCGTCGGCAAAGGAAATGTCGTAGCGCTCGACCGGCCCGAACGTGAGTGCCTCTTCGAGCGCATCATCGTCCAGCCCGAGATCCAGATCGAGGAGGTCGAGATCGGCGAGGTTCAACACGGCATCGAGCGGCGAGTCGGGACCGAACAGGCCACCGAGGTTGGTCAGGTCGAGCACCGACTCGAACATCTCCAGCGGCATCTCGGCGTCCGATGGACCGTCGAGCAGTCCTTTCTCGGTGACCATCTCGGCACGGATCTCCTGGAAGTGATTGAAGTCCCAGACGAGGAACTTCTCCAGTTCGACGTCGAGACCGCCTGGAACGTGTTCCGGTCCGAGTTCGCTCTCCAGCTGTGGCGTGCGAGGCACGATGGCGTCCACGATGGAGCGGTACGTGTCGAGCGTGTGCGGGTCGCTGGGAACCGAGTCGTTCAAAACGTCCTCTGCCTCTGCGATCGTCGCGCCGGACATGGACAACGCGGCGAGCCCGCCGATGCCCTTCATCACCCCACGTCGTGTAGCTGCTGTGTCGTTTGTTTCGTTCATTATCGATCGTGTGTTCTTCTCCAGTTCCGGTGATGGTAGCCCCATAGATAAGATTTTTGTTGATTATTCTAGTACGTTCGATCTGGTTCCGAGGTGAACCGATTTGAAGACGATAAAAGTCGTCTACGTAGTGCGTTTTCGCCAGAAAAAGTCGTCAGAATATAGAAGGAAATTATCACGAGCTACGACGTGCTAAACGTCCGAAACAAAAATATTCAGTCACATCAGATATGAGTATTTTAGTCAAATTTGTCTAATCATCACGCCATAAACTGTCCGGTATTACCGAACAGACTAAGCGGGAACGGAGCCTGACATTCTCCGTGACATCCCATCCCGTCGCAGCGGTCAAGCTCTCTCACGACGTCATCGAGCTACTCGTCGACCGAGGAAGGGCCGGGGTGACCGAGGTCGCCACGGCGCTCGACGTTCCCAAGAGTACGGCTCATGATCACCTCCGGACGCTAGAGCAAGTCGGAGACGTGGTCAACGAGGGTGGAACGTACCGACTGAGCATGCAGTTCCTCCACGTGGGTGAGATCGCCCGCAACCACCACGATCTGTTCGTTCAGGGCCGCGAGGAGACGCTCGGCCTGTTCGAGACCACTGACGAGCGACACCACGTCCAGCTGGTCACGGTAGAACACGGCCGCTGTGCGCTGTTGCTGGCGTCGCGCTGGCAGCGAGAGACCCTTTCCCAGCAGGCGACGACGTATCCGCGTCACGCCCACCTCCACACGAACGCACCGGGAAAAGCGATCTTCGCACATCTCGACGAGGAGAAAGTCGAACACGTCCTCGCCGAACACGGGCTTCCGCCGCGAACGCCCGCCACGATCACCGACGAGACCGACCTCGCCACCGAGCTGGCGCGGATCCGCGAGGACGGCTACGCCGTCGACGACGGGGAGCTGATCGCGGGCATGACGGGCATCGCCGCACCGATCGTCACCGACACCGAGGTCCACGGTTCCATCGCGGTCTACAGCACCACCGACCAGTTCGCGACCGATCCACGGGACTCCGCACTCGTCGATACGGTGCGAGAGTCTGCCGACGAGATACGGGCGAACCTCATCTTCGCCCAGAAGTGAGGGTCGGCTCGGAACGTTCTCGTGACTCGTCTGTCCGGTATTGCCGGACAAAAATCGACGATCGGTAGCACCGTTCTGTCTTGCTGACACAGGATATAGTTGTGGGTTGTGTTACGTATCAACGAATGCGCGAAAAACATTTGCCAACACGTACCAAACAGAAGGAACGTGAACTTCGCCAACTACGCCGACGCCGCGGCGCGGAACGCGCCGGAGGCGTTGGCGGTCGGCGACCGGACCCGATCGCTCACGTTTCGGGAGCTCTCCGAGCGATCGGATCGCGTCGCCGATGCGCTGGAGCGACGCGGCGTCGAAACCGACGACCGGGTGGCGGTCGATATGCCGAACGGCGTGGCGTTCGTCTGTGCCTATCTCGGCGCGATGAAATGCGGGACCGTCCCGGTACCGGTCAACACGCGGTTCACCGACCAGCAGACCCGGTACGTACTGTCCGACAGCGACGCGGTCGGCGTCGTCACCGCCGATCGTCGGACCGCGGATCGCGAAGGCGAACCGACGACCCACGCTTACGCCGATCTCCTCGACAGGGGGGCGTCGGAGTACGACGTGACGCCCCGGCGCTCCGAGGAACTGGCCGAATTGCTGTACACGAGCGGAACGACCGGCGCACCGAAGGGCGTCTATCACACCCACGGCAACCTCGACGCGAACGCCAACGGCTTCATCAACTACAACGAGTGGAGCCGTGAGGACGTGGCGTTGACGGTGTGTCCCTGTTTTCACGTGACCGGGCTCAACGTCACCACGACGCCGTTCATCGCCCTAGAGGCCGAAAATCACCTACTCGAAGCATGGGACATCGAGGCCGCGCTGGCCGCGATCGAGCGCTACGGCGTCACCTACACCTTTCTGATTCCGACGATGGTCGTCGAGCTCCTCGATTACGAGGGACTCGACGGGTACGACGTCTCTAGTCTACAGGCGCTCGGCGTCGGTGGTTCACCGATGCCGAAAGAGCGAATCGACGAAGTCGAACGAGCACTGGACTGTACGCTGCTCGAAGGGTACGGCATGACCGAGACGACGCCACTGTCGGCGTTCAACCATCCCGGATCGGCGGGGCGCAAGCCAGGCAGCGTCGGCCGGCCGGCAACCGAAGCGGTCGCCCTCCGTATCGAGGACCCACGAACCGGCGATGCGGTCGAACGTGGCGCACGCGGGGAGTTGCTCTGGCGCGGCGATACGGTCACTCCCCGGTACAACAAGCGTCAGGTCACCGAGAACAACTTCGTCGAACGCGACGGAGAGCGGTGGCTCGCATCCGGTGATATCGGGTGGATGGACGAGGACGGGTTCCTGTTCGTCGTCGACCGGATCGAGGACATGTTCACGACGGGATGTGGGGACGTTTCGCCGCGCGAGATCGAGGAAGTGATCTACGAGATCGACCCCGTCCAGAAGGTCGCGATCATCGATACGGTGGACGATGTCCGCGGGGCGTCGGTGACGACGGTCGTCAAGCGTCGCAGCGAGGGGTCGGTGTCGGCGGCCGAGATCAAGCGCGCCTGCGAGCGGGAACTGGAGAGCCACGAGGTTCCCGATCGGGTGGAGTTCGTCGACGAGTTTCCACTCACTGCGACCGGGAAGATCGATAGAGGGGATCTCCGGGACCGATTCGGGTAGCTCGCCTGGCGACGACCGGTTCACACGAAGGTCAGTACGTGTCCGTTCGGATCCCGAACCCGGATCCCCTCGTCGGTGGGCTCCACGGCTGAAACTCGATCCTCGACCCGTTCGAGTGTCGTCTCGGGGTCGTCGACGCCGAGTCCCAAGTCGACGTGGACGCCACCGCGCGCGTCGGCGATGCCCAACTGGGGTTCCCAGAGTTCGAGAGCGAACGGGCCGGCATCGAGTCGGACCCGCCGGCGCTCGCCCCCACGATCGACTGGCTCCATCCCGAGCGCGGTGTAGAACGCCTCGGCACGGTCGAGATCCGCGACTTCGAGAACGACTTCGAACACCCCGAGTACCCCTGTGCCCGCCGCCTCGGTCTCGCCGAGTTCGACGCAGTTCCCCTCGGTGTCATAGAAGTACAGCGAGCGCGCGCTCCCGAACGTGTGTTCGTCGAGATCGAACGTTTCGGCGAGTCGGTCGTACCACGCGTCGTACTCGGCGGCAGGGATCGAGAGCGCGTAGTGGGTGTGGAGGCCGCCGCGCGGTAGAGCCGCAGGCCGGCGGAGCACGAAGTCAGTGTCGCCGACGGCGAGCGCGATCTCGTCGTCGCGCTCCACGACAGTATCGAGATCGAGGTGATCACGATAGAACGCGCTCGCGCGATCGAGGTATTTGACTTCGAGCGCGAGCCACTCGATGGTCGTGATCATGCGGGGCGAACGGTCCGGGATGACATAAACGTCCCACCCACCGACGCTCTCATGCGCCACGGGTTCCAAGCGGGTCCATGTCGATGAAAGGCTCCGGCCGGGCGGAGTACGAAGAGATCGACCGCTTCGACGGCGGCGTCGGCTGGATCGCCTACCCCGACGAACGAATGCAGCGTGCGAGCCACGCGCTCGCGACCGACGATGGCGTCTGGCTCGTCGATCCGGTCGATGCGGCCGGTCTCGACGACCTCCTCGCGGAGTTCGGGACGGTTGCGGGCGTCGTGATCCTGCTCGATCGCCACAAACGCGACGCCGCGAAGCTCGCGCGACGCCACGACGTGTCGGTTCACGTCCCGTCGTGGATGACCGGGGTCGAATCGGATATCGATGCACCCGTCGAGCGGTTTTCGAGCCAGCTCGGCGACTCGGGCTATCGGCTCCGGAAAGTTTCGACGCCGCTGTGGCAGGAGGCGGCGCTGTATCACGCCGACGAGGGGACGCTCGTGGTTTCGGAAGCGCTCGGTACTGCGGAGTACGTCCGGACTGACACCGAGCGGCTCGGTGTCCACCCAGCGCTACGACTACTCCCGCCGCGGCGGTCGTTTCGGGGGTTCGCGCCCGATCGTGTTCTCGTCGGTCACGGCGCTGGGGTCCACGAGGACGCGAGCCGGGCGCTCTCGACGGCACTCGACGGTTCGCGGCGGCGTGCACCGTCGCTGTACGCCAAGACTGCGCGGCTGTTCCTCTCGGGGTAAGGTATCAAGATCATGTCGCACGCCGATCGACCCGACGACGTGGTGTACGCGACTCACGGGCTCGTCGAGGCACTGCTGAGCTTCGCGCGCGAGGCCGAGCCGGAATCGGTAACGATCGGGCTTGCGGTCACGCCAGCCGACGATCTCGAAGGCGAGGAGCGGTCCGCGACCGAACCGGAACTCCCGCCCGAGACGCCCGTGTTCACGCATTTCTACTTCCCGGAAGCGGGCGGGTCGGTATCAGCAGTGTTCGGGATGGATCTCGGCACGCCCGCGGGCCAAACCCAGGGGCGGTTCGTCTCGCATCCGCAGGGGAGCCTCGAACTCACCCGAACCGACGACCTCCACGGAGTGGTGTTCGTCGCGGTGCCGCCGTGGGAGGCCGACTCGCTCGCGGTGTTTTCGCGCGTCGGCACGCGAAAGCCGCTCGAACGCCTCGCCGGCGCGCCGCCCGCGGAGTTCCCCGAGTGACTACTGGAGGTAGCCGAGATCCTGGAGCTGTTTGGCGATCTCGTCGAACTGAGCTTCAGTAAGCTCGCCCTGTTTCTGGTGTTGGATCACGATGCTCCGAAGTAAGAATCGCACGAGGTCGCTGGTCGACTGGAAGCTCGTCCCCTCGATGGTCTCCTCGACCCGATCGGCGAGATCCTTCGGGATCGAGACGGTGGTGTAGTCGGTCACGGCGAGGAAAGGCGACCGCGGGGGATAGTCGTTGGGTTGGGACGCAGGACTTTCGTCGCTCGACCGGTATGGCCGGGTATGGCCGCACGACCGCCACAGGACGATGCCGAGGAGCCCGACACTCTCGCGTTCGGGATCGCCGCGCTCGACGACCGGCTCGATCGTGCCGATCTCGCCTTTCCCGCCGATGAGAGCGAGATCGTCCGAGCGCTCGACGATCCCGACGTGCCGTACGATCCATCCGGCCGCTCGATGGCGCTCTCCGCGGCGCTTGAGCAGGTCACTCAGGATCGCTTCGACTCCGAGGACGAACTACTCGACGCGCTCCATCCCGTCTTCGAGGAACGCCGTCAGTCCGGCCCCTCGGGACTCCTCGAACGGCTCCGATCGCTGTTTTAGTCGGTCGGCTGCTCACCGTCCGTTTCCGGCTCGACGGCCTCGCTCTCGCCACCGTCGTTTCGTGCTCGGCGTTTCCGGTGATGTTCGTCCCCCGATTCGCCACGTTCGGTGACTAGCGGACGGCCGGAACCCGACTCGGTGGTGGGACCGCTGTCGTTGTCGTCGTCATCGGCCTTCGACTGTGTGGGCGGTGCTGGCGACGGTGGACGGTCGGCACGACGGCGACCGACGAGCTCCTCGAACCGCCGAGTCTGCTCGCGGTTGATCGCGAGGATCATGTCCGAGAGCACACCGAACATCACCAGCTGGACGCCGACGATGATCGCGAAGGCCGACGCGACCGCGAGCACCTCGTGGGAGATCCCGAGCGTGACCCACTCGATGGCGACGTACGCGGCCACGACGGCTCCGACGAGCCCCGCGAGACCGCCCGCACTGCCGAAATAAAAGAGCGGGTTGTTGGTCTTCGCGAGCCGGTAGAGCGTCAAGAGGATCTTCCCGCCGTCGCGAACGGGTCTGAGGTTGGTTTCCGAGCCGTCGGGGCGCGCCCGGTACCGGATCGGGACCACCGTGGTCGCGATTCCACGCTTGACACACTCGACGGCGAGCTCGGTCTCGATACCGAACCCCTCCGAGGCGGGGTTACACCGCTCGAAGGAGGCGGTCGTGAACGCACGATAGCCGCTCAGGATGTCGCCGAGATCGCGGCCGTGGATGTACTGGAACGCACGGTTGATCAGCCGGTTGCCGACGCCGTTGAGCCGGGTCATCGCGCCGTCGGCCATGTCGGCGTACCGATCGCCGATGACGTGTTCGGCTTCCCCGCTCAGCAGGGGTTCGAGCAGCGCGTCGGCGTCTTCCGGCCGATAGGTGCCGTCGCCGTCGAGCAGAAGGACGTACGGTGCGTCCGCGCGGGCGACCCCTTCTCGGACCGCTTGGCCTTTGCCAGCGCCGCGGCCACGACCTGACTGAGTGAGGACGCGCGCGCCGTGCTCGCGAGCGATCTCCTGTGTTCCGTCGGTCGAGTGGCCGTCGACGACGAGCACGTTCGAGAAACCGCGATCACGGAACGCTGCGATGACGTCGCCGATGGTCGCGGCTTCCTCGTATGTCGGGAGCAACACACAGACCTCGCCGCGATCGACCATTTTCCGGGGTTCGGCGGCGCGCGCGCAAAAGCCTTTGTTACCGCTCCCGATCGGTGGTCGCTTCAGCCATCGAGCCACGTTTCGCGTGCGTCAAGCGCGTACCGACGAGCCTTGCCGTGCCAGACCGAGACGTTCTCGATATCGCGATAGCGGACGGTGTCGCTTTCTCGCGATGTTCGTCGTTCTCCCCCGGTGATCTCACACCGATAGAGGAGCGTGACAGCGCCGTGTGGACCGTAGGCGTCGGGTGCGTCGATCCAATAGGCATCGACTAGTTCGACGATCCGAGCGTCGAAACCCGTCTCCTCACGCAGCTCACGGATCGCCGTCTCCGTCGGCGATTCACCGGACATCGCGTGTCCACCGGGGACCGCCCACTTACCGTTGTCCACCCGTTCGATCAGTAGGATTCGACTATCGTCGTCGAAAACGGCGGCCGTGGCTCCCACTTTCGGCGTAATCGCCCCGAACTCCTCGATGGTGAGTCGTTCGTGGACGTCGTCGGGCGGCAGTTTCAGCGTTTTGCCGTACCACTCGCTCACGAGGTGGAGTATCCGCTCGTAGCGCTCTTTGTCGTAGGAATCGTGCGGGTCGCCGTCATAGGTCAACCCGTTCCGCGCGATGATCCGGAGCTCGTCGAGCAGTGGAAGGACGTTTGTCGTCTCCCGATTGCTGTCCACCTCACGCTCGGTCATGCCATTATCCGAAACCAGTCAGTCGTCGGCCGCACGCTGTTCGCTCAGGTGTTCCCAGATCTCGGTACACCCACAGCCGTCCGCGACGCCGTCGAGATGCCGGTCGTCGGGCGTTTCCTCCGACGCATCGTCCTCGGTAGTTGCTTGCGATCCCATAGTTACTCAGCTTCTGAGTAACCAGTGATACCCCTGTCGTAAATACCTTTCCCAACACGAGGTGGTCGTGTTCAGATAAGCAGTGGAGCTTGAGACAGCGACAGCAACCGCAACCGGTTCGAAAGCCCCGATCGGCTCAGTCCAAGGACTCGCTGTCGTTCGAAAGACGCGTAGCGTCTTTCGTGATGACGAGAGAGCGAAGCTCTCTCGAACCACGATCCTCAGTCGCTTCGCTCCTTGCGGTTCTTGCTTCATCTGGGTTCCCTGAGCCGGCCGCCCCTTTCAGTCCCGGAAGACGCGAAGCGTCTTCCGACCCTCGCGGAGCCTTCGGCTCCGCTCAGTCCCACCCGCCGTGGTCTCCTCGATCAGCATCGCTTATCTGAACACTACCGGCCGGCGCTATCGAAACCCTTAGTGCCGGCGCAGTTCCCGTGAGGATATGAGCAACGGGAGTGTCGACCCGGCCGCGGTCCGCCACGTCGCCGGCCTCGCGCGGGTCGATCTCGCCGAGGACGAGGTCGAGGCGTTCGCCACGCAGTTCGCCGCAGTCCTCGATTACTTCGAGACGCTCGACGAGGTCCCCGAGGTCGAATCCGAACCGGATCTCACGAACGTTCTCCGGACGGACGAGGTGCGCACCGGACTCACCCAGGACGAGGCGCTGCGGAACGCACCAGACACCGAGGACGGCTACTTCGAGGGGCCACCCGTCGGATGAGCCACGACGCGTTCATCACCCGCGAGGAAATCGAGAGTAAATCGTCGGGACCGCTCGCCGGCCGGACGATAGCGGTGAAGGACAACATCTCGACCGACGGTGTGCGAACCACCTGTGGCTCGGCGATGCTCGAAGAGTACGTCCCACCGTACGACGCCACCGTGGTCGAACGGGTGAAAGAGGCAGGCGCGACGATCGAGGGAAAGACCAACATGGACGAGTTCGGGATGGGCACTACCACCGAGACCTCTCACTTCGGGCCAACGACGAATCCCGTCGACGACGAGCGGGTACCTGGCGGTTCGTCCGGCGGAAGCGCGGCGGCGGTCGCCGCGGGCGAGGCCGATCTCGCGCTCGGCACCGATACCGGCGGCTCGGTGCGGTGTCCCGCCGCGTTCTGCGGCGTCGTCGGAATCAAGCCCACATATGGCCTGGTCTCGCGGTACGGGCTCGTGGCCTACGCCAATAGCCTCGAACAGATCGGCCCACTCGCGCCCACAGTAGAAGAGGCCGCCGAACTCCTCGACGTCATCGCGGGAGCGGACGAGCGCGACGCGACGACCCGTGATCGCGGCGACGACTCGGACTACGCGGCCGCTGCCGACGACGATGTCGAAGGAATGACCGTCGGCGTCCTCACCGATCTCGTCGAGGGAGCCGACGACCGGGTGCGGTCGGTCTTCGAGGACTCCATCGACGATCTCGCCGCCCAGGGAGCCGAGATCCGCGAGATCGAACTCGAATCGCTCGCTCACGCCGTGCAGGCGTACTACGTCATCGCGATGTCGGAGGCCTCCTCGAACCTCGCTCGGTTCGACGGCGTTCGGTACGGGCGATCGGGTGGGTTCGACGGCGACTGGAACGACGCGTTCGCGCGCTCACGCGAGGCTGGCTTCGGGCCGGAGGTCAAGCGCCGGATCCTGCTCGGCACGTACGCCCTCTCGGCGGGCTACCACGACAAATACTACAAGAAAGCCCAGGACGCCCGCGCGTGGATCAAGCGGGACTTCGATGGCGCGCTCGCCGATGCGGACGTGCTCGCGAGTCCGACGATGCCCGTTCTGCCGCCGAAACTCGGCGAGAGCCTCGACGATCCGCTCCAGCTCTACCTGATGGATGCCAACACCGTCCCGGTGAACCTCGCCGACCTCCCCGCGATCTCGGTGCCCGCCGGGACCGCTGACGGGCTTCCTGTGGGGGTTCAGTTCATCGGTCCGGCGTTCGGCGAGGAGCAGATCGTGCGAGCGGGCAGTGCAGTCGAAGGGTAATCGCAGGCGATTCGATCCGAGCAACTCCACCCTGCCACTGCTTGTTTTCGGTCAGTAGCCGCGTTCGATGAGGTATTCGGCGAGTCCGCGGAGGTGATCGCGGGCAGCCGAGTCGGGGAGGACGTCGAGCCGTTCCTTCCCGCGGTCGACGAGATCGCGCGAGAGCGTCCGTGCGTACTCGATGCTGCCGGCGTCTTCGAGGCGTGCCACGGCCGCGTCGATCGCCGCCTCGTCCACCGCCTCGGGGTCGTCGGCGTCGATCAACCTCTCGACGTCGACACCCTGCTCGCGCGCGTGGAGCGTGACTGCGGTCCGCTTTCCCTCCACGAGATCGCTGCCACGCTGTTTGCCCAACTGTTCGCTCGGCACCGTGAGATCCAGCACGTCGTCGCGGATCTGGAACGCACGGCCGACGTCGAGGCCGTACTGATAGAGCGCGTCGGCGGTCGCGTCGTCGGCTCCGAGCAGGACGGCGGGAGCCCGCGCGGCCGCCGCGTACAGCACTGCCGTCTTCTGCTCGACCATGTGGATGTACTCGTCGGTCGTCACGTCCGTCCGACTCTCGAAGGCGACATCGAGCGACTGCCCCTCGCAGATCAGCGTGCAGGTGCGAGCGAGCTCCGAGAGCGCCTCGACGGTGCGTTCGGGGGGAGCGCCCGCCTCGAGCATGAACTCGAACGCCTTGGCGTAGAGCGTGTCACCGGCGAGGATCGCTGTTTCGTCGTCGTACGCCCGGTGGACCGACGGAACGCCCCGCCGGAGGTCGTCCGCATCCATGATGTCGTCGTGGATCAGGGTGAACGACTGGATCGTCTCGATGCTGGTCGCCGCAGCCATCACGTCGATGGTCGTGCTGTCCGCGCCATCGCCGGTGCCGACGCCCGTCTCAGCGCCAACGCTCTCGGCGTTGGCCTCATCCAAGGTCGGAACCGCCTGGTAGTTCGCGTTCGACGGTTCGATACCCGTGAGTGCCTCGGCGACGAGCAGGGTAACGGCGGGACGGAGGCGCTTGCCGCCGGCGTCGATGAGGTGACGCGAGGCGTGATAGAGGCGTTCAGGCTCCTGGATCGGCAGGCGCTCGACGAGCGCATCGTCGATCAGCTCACGCCGGGCTGCGACCGCGTCGAGCACCGCCGCCTCGTTGCTCATTCGACCAGCGAGATGACGTTGCCGTTGCGCGAGGCGTGGATGTCACGCCCCAGTTCGTAGCCCTGCTCCTCGGCGAGGTCGATGTAGCGCGCGAGATGTTCGAGATCGTTGTGCGCCGGGATCACGTGGTGGGGCTGAAGCGTCTGGAGCATCTCGTAGTGGCCCTCCTGGGACAGGTGGCCCGACACGTGGACGTCGTCGTAGATCCGTGCGCCCTGCATTCCGAGGAGTTGCTCGGACTGGTAGCGCTGGCCCTCGTTGGTGGGCTCGGGGATGACCCGTGCGCTGAAGATGACCTTGTCGCCCTCGTCGAGCTGGTAGGGCGTCTCGCCCCGGCCCATCCGGGTCAACATTGCGCGCGGCTCGCCCTGATGGCCCGTCACGATCGGCAGGAAGTTCTCCTTGCCCTCGTTCATGATCCGCTTGAACGTTCGATCGACCGACTGGCGGTGACCGAACATCCCGAGGTCGTCGGGGAAGTCGACGAAGTCGAGGCGTTCCGCAGTACCAGAGTACTTCTCCATCGACCGGCCGAGTAGGACGGGTTGCCGGCCGATGTCCTTCGCGAACTCCACGAGGCTCGTCACGCGCGCGATCTGGCTGGAGAAGGTGGTGGCGACGATCCCGCCGTCGTAGTCCTCCATGCTGTAGATCACGTCCCTGACGTGATTGCGCGCGTGCTGCTCGCTCGGCGTCCGACCTTTCCGACCGGCGTTCGTGCAGTCCTCGATGTAACACAGCACGCCCTCGCCCTCGCGAGCGATCTCGCCGAAGCGGTCCATGTCGATCGGATCGCCGATCACCGGCGTGTGGTCCATGCGCTTGTCGAGGCCGTAGATGATCGAACCCTCGGGCGTGTGGAGCACGGGGTTGATCGCGTCGATGATCGAGTGCGTGACGTTCACGAACTCCAGATCGAGCCCGTTGCCGATCTCCATCGACTCGCCGGGGTCCATCTTCACGAGGTCGTTGCCGACCCCGAACTTCTCCTCGCTCTCGATCTGCTGTTTGACGAGCTCGATCGTGAACGGTGTCGCGACCACCGGCGCGTCGTAGCGGTGGGCGAGCTTCGAGATAGCCCCGATGTGATCGAGGTGGCCGTGGGTGGGGACGATCGCCTGGACTTCGCCATCCAGATCGCTCATCACCCGGTCGTCGGGGATCGCGCCCATGTCGATCAGATCCAAACTATGCATCCGTTCGGTTTCGACGTTGTCGTGGATCAGGACCTTCGAGAGGTTGAGGCCCATGTCGAACACCACGATGTCGTCGCCCGCCCGCACGGCCGTCATCTGTCGGCCGACTTCCTCGTAGCCGCCGATCGTTGCAATATCGATTTCCATAGTTATCACTCCCGAGCCGCCCCGCGAACAGTCTCGAATGCCGGCTGGCGAGGTCGCGTGACCCGCCCGGCCGCCCCGACCGCACCCGGGGCGGTCTCTCGGATGCGGGTAGCTACGGGCCGGTGATGGTATAAACCCCGTGGCTCGACTACAGGCGCTTGATGCTATCGTTGCCACGTGACACACTCCGGCGACACTCGATCGCAGCGCGGGGTCGAGAGCCAAACCGTCCGAGTGCGCTACACATCGTGGCGAAAGCGGTTTGCGATCGGAGCGAGAACGAAGCGTATGAGCGATGCTGTCGACGAGTTCGAGCTCCTGGGGCGACAGCTGTCGAAGAAGTCACGGACCGCAGCCCTCAGAGAACGGATGGAATCGTTCGTTGCGGAGCACGAACGGCCGGAAGACCTGAAGACACTCCGTCGCCGCACGGCAACCGACGAGTCGCTCGCGGAGACCGTCCGTCGGAACCGCGACGAACGGGTATAACTGTCGTGGAGCACGCGTTCTTCGATACATCCGCCTCGTCAAGCGCTACGCCGACGAACCCGGAACGCCGGTCGTCGACACACTCATCGAGGACGAGGAGATCACCGTCGTCATCACGTCGCTATCGGTGATCGAAACGGTCTCCGCGTTCCGCCGGAAGCAAAACAGGAACGAGATCCCCGAGAACGCTGTCGAGGGTCTCCTCTCGACGTTTTTCCACGAGGCCCTCGCCGACTTCCGGATCATCCCGATGGACGAGGCGCTGTTCGACCATTCGTTCGCCCTCGTTCTCGAAGACGACCTCCGCACGCTGGACAGTCTGCAACTGTCCGCTGCATTGAGCGTGTACGACGATATCGAGAGCCTCTCGTTCGTCTGTGCCGACGCCGAGTTGGTCTCGGTGGCCGATGCTGCGGGCCTCGATACGATGGATCCGACCGCCGATTCGTCGCAGTCGTAGCGACGGTGCTCACCGACGAATCATCCGTCCGTTCGGATCTTCGTTCCTGGCGATTCGCCGTCCAAGAACCCTTTCAAGCCGTCGATCCCGAACACCCACGCCGGCGTCTCCATACCGAGCAGCGTCCGGACTTTCGCACTCATGCCACCCGTCACGTCGGTTGCATCGCTGCCACCCAGCGCCTCGGCGACCGCGTCGAACGACGCGATCCGGTCGATCACGTCGCCGTCGCTATCGAGCACGCCGGGAACCCCCGAGCACAGCCCGACTCGGTCGGCCTCGACGTGCTCCGCGAGCACGGCCACGAGCTCGTCGCCGCTCATGATCGTCACGCCGCGGCCCGCATGGGCGATCACGTCGGCCTGGACCACGGGCACGAACCCCTCGGCGAGCAGCGTCTTGACGCTGTCAGTTGCGAACGCGAACTCCCCCGCGTCGTCGCGCGCGCCGGCCGAAAGCGGATGAATCGGCAGCGCGGGAACGTCGCACTCGTTGAGCGCGCTCACGACGGCGTCGTTCAACTCCCCCATTGCGCCGTGGACCGCGAGCGCCGCTTCCGGGTCGTGGCTGCCGGTCGTGTCGCTGAGGCCGTGCTGGCTCGCGTGGTGATGACCGAAGCTCCCGCCGCCGTGGACGAGAACGAGGGGCTCGTCGTGATCTGCCACTGCATCGACGGCACGAGCGAGGTTTGCCTCGTCGAGTGTTTCGGGCTGTGCCTTGTCGGTGATGACGCTTCCGCCGAGTTTGAGGACGGTCGTCATGGCGTGTGAACTCCGGCTGTGATTGCTCTGATGTTCGACGTGACGACGGTGTGGCAAATCCCTCGCGCGCTCCAGTTGCGCGGCTGCTCGCGGCTACGCCGCTCGCTTTTCCGAGGCGCTCCCTGCGGTCGCGCCTCGCTCTCGCTGCGCTCCTCACTCGGTCGCTTCGCTCCCTCGCTCCGGTGCTTGTGTCGTCGTGCTTCCCGGAGCCCGCTCGCCCTTTGCGATTCCACCGTCGGACTCGCTACGCTCGTCCGACGAGCCCCCGCTCGCTTTGCTCGTGGGGGCCCCAGGCCCGCATGCGCGCGGTCGGCCCTCCGGGCCGATACGCGCTCGAAGCTCCCATCCTCTCCCTCGACTCGCGATGAAACGCGGGCCGGGACCGTTCGGACCGCCCGCATCGGCTGGGGCGGCCGTCGCGTCGAATCGGTCATCCGTCCTCCCGGCGCACGCCCTCAGTATCGAGCTCCGCTCGGAACGCCTCCTCACAGCCTGGGGTGTAGTGGAGCGCGGTCCGGGTGGCCTCGGTCTCGTCGAGTGCGACCACACAGCCACCCCCGCCAGCGCCGGTGAGCTTCGCGCCGCGCGCACCCGCCTCGCGGGCGGCCCACACCATTGCGTCGAGCGAGCGCGCCGAAACCCCGAGCGCGTTCAGCAGACCGTGGTTCATGTCCATCAGTCGGCCGACCTCGTCGAGATCGTTTGCATCGAGCGCGCGCTCGCCCTGGCGGACGAGGTCGCCGATCGCGCTCACGGTGTCGGCAGCGAAGTCGTACTCCTCGCGGAGTTCGCGCACGCCCGCGACGAGTGCGCCGGTGTCCCCCGCGCCGCCGTCGTACCCGATCACGAACGGGAGCGCGGGCGCGTCGAGCCGCCGACAGTCCTCGCCCTCCACTCGTACCGCGCCGCCCATCGCCGAGCAGAACGTGTCCGCGCGCGAGGCCTCGCCGTCCTGGACCGCGTGTTCGACCCGATAGGCCCGCTCGGCGAGCTCCTTGGGAGGGAGTTCGACGCCGAGCTCACGGGTCGCGGCGTCGATCCCGGCGACGGCCACCGCCGCGGACGAGCCCAATCCCGCTCCGAGCGGGATCGCACTCTCGATGGCGACGTCGAAGCCGATCTCGGGTGCGTCGGCCGCTTCACGGGCCTGTTCGACCGCGCCGTCGACGTAGCCCGTCGCCGCTTCGACGAGCGATTCGGGAACGTCGACATCGGGTGCGCCGTCGCCGCCGTACTCGACAGTGAACCCGTCGAGCGTGAGGTCGGCGGCATCGACCCGGAGTCGCCCGTCCGAGCGCGCGGTGACGTCGACCGTGGCTCGGCGCTCGACCGCGCACGGCACCGCGGGTTCGCCGTAGACCACCGCGTGCTCGCCGAAGAGATAGACCTTCCCGGGGGCGCTGGAGACAGCCATGCACTCCCTCTGGTGGGGGGCCTAACAGTATTTGCGACTCCACCGAAGCGTGATCGTCTATGGGTTGGTCGAACGATCGTCCGACCGGTCACTCGGGAGCGGTTCGGTCCGCCGTCTCCGGATCGGCCGTGATGCGGTCGTGGATCGGCCCCTCGCGCTCGGAGAGATGCTGGGGCGTCCGGTCGTTCGCGACCGCGAGGAGTTCGCCAACGATGCTGTAGGCGATCCGGTACGGTGAGTCGCCGCCGAGATCGAGGCCAATCGGGGTGTAGATCCGATCGAAAGCGTCCTCCGGAAGCGTAGCACCATCCTCGGCGAACGCGTCGAGTAGCTCTTCGAAGCGCTCTTCGGGACCCATGAGCCCGATGTAGGGAACCGGCGTGTCGAGCAGTGCTTCGAGCACGATCCGGTCGTCGACGAAGTTGTGCGTCATCACGACCGTGTAGGTGTCGGGATCGAACGCGACCACGCTCTCGACGCTCGCCGGCGAACTCGCGAGCACGGCGTCGGCGGCGGGGAACTGATCGGCAGTCGCCTGCGCACCGCGGAACCCCACCACCGTCACCCGAAACTCCGCCCGTTTCGCGAGATCGACCACCGGGCCGACGTCGGGGCCGGATCCGAACACCACGAGGTGTGGCGGAGCCTCGATCCCGTCGACGAACACCTCGGCCGATCCTTCGTCGCAATCGATCTGCAGCGTGTCGGCCTCGCCCCGATCGAGCAGCGCTGCGGTCGGTTCGGAGAGTTCCGCACGGAGCCACTCGGGAAGGTCGCCCGCAAATCCGTCCTCGGGGGTGTAGTACCCGCGCTCGCCGCGCGGGCGGTCGCCATCGACGACCGTGACGACGCCGACGTCGCCGCCGTCAGCGGCCCGCTCGACGACCGGCCGGTGGCTCTCGTCGATCGATTCGAGGAGGATCGTGATGATTCCGTTACAGCCCATGCCGAGGCCCCACGTCCCGTCGTCGCCGGTGAGATCGAACGTCTCGACACGTGGCTCGCCCGCAGCGCGGACCTCGGCGGCGATCGAGCGAACCTCGTCTTCGAGGCAGCCGGCGGTGACCGAGCCCGCGCTCTCGCCGTCCTCGATCACCATCTTCGCACCGGGCCGTCGGTAGGCGCTGCCCTCGACGTCGATGACCGTCGCGAGGACGGCCTCGCGGCCGGCGGCGAGCGCGTCGCCGACGGCGGAGAGGACTTCGGTCTCGGGAACGCTCCAGTTCGTGTCGGTCATGATGTGGGATGTGTCGTCGAGTAGTGTGTCGTCGAGTGGTGGTTCGATTCGGTGCGCCGGGGGTCGTACTCGTAGCCGATCCGGCCATGCTGGCCCCGGCGATCGAGCTGGCGCGCGATCTCGCCGAGGTCGTCGGGACCGCTGAAGGCGAACAGCCCGTCGACGTACGGTAGTGCAGCGGCCATTCCACGGGCGGTCGGCTCGTACTCGACGGAGGCCGCGAGCGGGTTCAGCCAGAACACCGCACCGGCGCGCCGCGAGAGCTGCGCCGCCTCGCGTTCGAGGGTCGGGACGTCACCCATTTCGAGCCCGTCGCTGAGCACGAACACCGCCGACTCGCGCGAGACGGCCTCGGGGGAATCCGTGCGGAGCTGTACGAGCGACGCGCCGATCCTGGTCCCACCGCCCCACTCGGTCTCGGCGCGATCGAGCGCGTCGAGCGCCGCTTTCGAACTTCGAGCGTCGAACGACTCGGTGACTTCGCGAATGCCCTCGTCAAAGAAGAAAATGCGCACGTCGCGCCACTCTGCCGTGGCTCGTCGGAGGAACTCGATCAGAAACGATCGATCGAGCACGTCGAGCACCGATCGGCTCACGTCGACGAGGAGACACGCCCGGACCGCAGTCCGGCGGCGCTCGCGTTCGGGGATGTCGACGACCGTTCCGCCGGTCCCGACGCTGGCCCGGAGCGCGCGCCGGACATCGGGCGTGTCGTCGCCACGCCCCCACTGCCGGCCCGCCAGCTCGGCGAGCGCGTCCGTCAACCCCTGGAACGCACCGCCGAGTCCCCCATCCGCGACACCGGGAACGGAAACCACAGTTCGCCGGCCGGTCGGGCTGTAGTGCGCGGTCGTCGTCTCTTCCTTGTCGGCCGCGTTCTCGCCGCGCCCCACGACCGCACCGTGGTCCCACCGTTCTCGATCACGGTCACCTTCCTCGGTCTCGTCGTCGCTCTCCTCGCCAGCGCGTTCGGGATCTTCCGAGGCAGGTTCGGCGTCGGGCGGGGTGAACCCACCGTCGGGGCCGTCGTCGGCTCGCTCTGCCGGCCCGCTCGAATCGAGGCCCGCGGTCAGCCGTCGCCAGAACTCGCCGAACAGGTCGTCGAACGTCGTCCGATCGGCGTGATCGGTGACGAGGCACGCCCGGAGCGCCGTCTGCGCACGCTCGCGGTCGTCGAATCCGACGACGACCAGCGCCCGGGCGGCGGTCGTCGCGGCGTTCGCGGGCACGTCCGCACCTGCTCGTCGGAGTGCGCGCACGAACCGGACGAGTTCGTCGCGAACGTGATCGCGCGCGGCGACGAAATCCGGAACGTCGGCACCGTTCGTTTCGAAGAGGCCGACCCCGTCGATCGTGGGACCGTCATCCGGGATGTCGAACTCGTCGGCCCGCGGTTCGTCGGCCATCAGTCGGCCTCCGCACGGGCCGTCTCGGCGGCGTCGAGCAGCGTTGCGAGCAGGTCGTCGTCGACGCGCTTGATGTCCTCCACTTCCTTCAGGAGACAGCCGAGCGTGTTTCTGATCTCGTCGCGGTCGATCGATCCATCGGCACCATCGTGACGGAGCGCAGCGACCGCTCTGGCCCAGTCGATGGTTTCTGCCGCACCGGGCGGCTTGAGCAGCGGTTCCTCGCGGAGCCGACCCGCCATCCCGCACAGTTCGACGGCCACTCTCCCGTCGAGTTCCGGCACTTTGCGTTCGAGGATCGCCCGCTCTTTCTCCATGGATGGCGGCGCGACGTGGAGGTACAGACACCGACGCTTGAGCGCGTCCGAGAGGCCACGGGTCCGGTTCGAGGTGATAACCACGATCGGCGGCGTTTCCGCCCGCACGGTGCCGAGTTCGGGAACGCTCACCTGGAAGTCCGAGAGCACTTCGAGCAAGAGTGCCTCGAACGCCTCGTCGGCCCGATCGACCTCGTCGATCAGGAGCACTCGTGGCTCGTCGCCGCGAAGCGCGCGCAACAGCGGCCGTTCGAGGAGGTATTCCTCGGCGAACACCGAGTCGTCCGCCCGTTCCGGGTCGTTCTCGGTCCCGTCGCCAGTACCCGGCGCTCCCGCTCCGGGACCGCCGGCGGCCTGCACCGCGAGCAGCTGTTTGGTGTAGTTCCACTCGTAGAGCGCGCTCTCGGCCGTCAGCCCTTCGTAACACTGGAGGCGAATCAGGTCGGCGTCGAACCCGCCGGCCAGCACCTTCGCGAGTTCGGTCTTCCCCGCGCCCGGCTCGCCCTCGACGAGCAGTGGCTTGCCGAGCCGGAGCGCGAGCGAAACGGTCGTACTGATCTCGTCGCCCGCGACGTAGCTCTCCGCGTCGAACGCTGCCCGGACATCCGCCTCGGTCGCGTCGGCGAACGCGGCGGTGCGATCGTCGGTCATCCGATCACCCGGTTCGGCATCGTGGATCGCTGACGACGGTCCGTTCGCAGCTTCGACTCCCGAAACCGACTCGGGTGGGAGGGGGCGGCTCCACGTCGACTCGTGTCGGTTGTCGGTAGTGACACGCGTTCTCACCTATCACAAGGGATCGAGACGTATAATCGGTTCGTCGCCAGCAGGCGACGAGAAGCGACGGACTGAACTGAACGCGGGCGTCAGTCGGCCGCCGCGGATCCGCCGGTGCGATCCATCGCTGCGGTCAGCGCCCGCTCGGTGTACACCTCCAGCAGTTGGGCGCGGAACTCGTTCGACGCCTGGAGATCCGACATCATCATGTCTTCGTCGAGATCGTCGCCAGCGTGGCTTGCGGCGGTCGCGATCGTATCGGCGTCGAGCGACCCGCCTGCAAGGGCGTCCTCGACGGGGCCGAGTCGAACCCCGTGGTCCATCACGCCGTTCGCGCCGACCCTGACGGATTCGACGGTCCCGCCGTCGGCCTCTATCAACGCGGCGACGCCGACCATCGCGTAGCCCGACGAGGGACTCGGCTTCTTCGCGTACGCGCCGACTCTGCCGTCGGCCGACGGGATCTCCACTCGTGTGAGGAGTTCGTCGGGGCCGACATCGGTGGCGTACATTCCGAAGAAGAAGTCATCGGCCGAGATCGAGCGCTCCCCATCCGAGCCCTCGATCACGAGGGTCGCATCCGAGGCGAGCGCCGCGCCCGGCAGGTCCGCCGCCGGGTCGGCGTGGGCGAGGTTGCCGCCGATCGTTCCCCGATTGCGAACCTGCACATCGCCGACTTGGCGGACTGCCTCCGCCAGCGCCGGCGCGTGCTCGGCGACTGCGTCGGACTCGACGAGATCGCTGTATCGGGTCATCGCGCCGATCGAGAGCGTGTCCCCGTCGACTTCGATGCCGTTCATCGCGTCGATGCCGCTGATGTCGATCAGGACGTCGGGGCTCGACAGACCGGTTTTCATCGCCGGGAGCAGGCTGTGACCGCCGGCGAGCAGCTCCGTCTCCGCCCCCGAATGCTCGTCGAGCAGGTCGAGCGCCTCTCCGACGCTTCCGGCCTCGTAGTAGTCGAACTCGTCGGGGTACATCAGTCCTCACCCCCGGATGACTCGCTCTGCTCGCCACCGTCTGCAACCGCCTCGCCACCAGCCCCGCCCTCGTCGGCCGCAGCGCCGTCGTTCACTGCCTGCCAGACCGTCTCGCTCGTGAGCGGCATGTCGATGTGGTCGATGCCGAACGGTTGGAGCGCGTCCGTCACCGCGTTGACGACGGCCTGGGGGGCCGCGATGGTCCCCGCCTCGCCGACGCCTTTCACGCCGAGTGGGTTGTGCGGGCTTGGCGTCACCGTCGAATCGGTTTCCATTGTCGGGATGTGCTCGGCCTTCGGCACCGTGTAGTCCTGCATCGATCCCGTCACCAACTGTGCGTTGTCGTCGTACTCGGCCCCTTCGTAGAGCGCCTGGCCGATCCCCTGGGCGACGCCGCCGTGGACCTGCCCCTCGACGATCTTCGGGTTGATCTGTGGGCCGACGTCGTCGACGGCCACGTAGTTCTCGAACTCGATCTCGCCCGAGTCGGGATCGACCTCCACGACTGCGATGTGGGTCCCGAACGGGAACACGAAGTTGTCGGGATCGTAGAAGGAGGTCTCCTCCAGCCCCGGCTCGATCCCGTCGGGCATGTCGTGGGCGAGGTAGGACTGGGCGGCCACGTCCTGGATGTGCATCGAGCGCTCGGGCGCGCCAGCGACCGAGAAATCACCGTTGTCGAACTCGACGTCCTCCTCGCTCGCCTCCAGTTGGTGGGCGGCGATCTTCTTCGCCTTCTCGACCACCTTCTGCGAGCTCGTCGCGAGCGCGCTGCCGCCGACGGCTGCCGAGCGCGAGCCGTAGGTCCCCATCCCCTGTGGGATTTCGTCGGTGTCGCCCTCCACGATCTCGAAGATCGTCGAGGGGCAGGTCCACGGCGGCGTCGCCCAGGGGATCGGCCAGGCGCTCTACGAAGGGGCCGANTAGTCGTCCTGGGAGAAGGAGGTGTCGACGCCGGTGGCGTAGAAGCCCGAGGCCACCGAGACGAGCAGCGTCACGACCAGTAGGGCGTAGGTCGTTTCGTGGCCCTGACCGTGGCCCGAGGTGCCACAGAACGCCGTGACCTTCCCGGTGGGGTGAACCCGAACGAGTCCGGACTCCCAGAGGCCGGCCTGCGCACCGAGCTGGCCGGCGAGTTCCGAGGGTGCGAGACCACATGCCTCGATGTAGCTCGAAAGTCCGATCCCGAGATACCGCCCCTCCTCGCGGAGCTCTTCCTGACGCTCTCGGAGGTCGTCGTAGCCGACCGCCTCCAGCGCCTTGTCGAGTGCGGGCTCGTAGTTTCCGCTGTCGTACTCCACCGCCACCGGCGTCTGGTGGGGGAAGTCGTCGTCGGGAACGAAGTTCTGTCGTCTGAACGCCGCGGGGTCCATCCCCATCTCGCGCGCACCGAGGGTGATCAGCCGCTCGACGACGTACAGCGCTTCGGGACGACCGGCCCCGCGATAGGCGTCGACGGGTGCGCCGTTGGTGAACGCGCCGACCACGTTGCAGTGGATCGCCGGGATGTCGTACTGCCCCGAGAGCAGGGTGCCGTAGAGATAGGTCGGCACGGCGGGCGCGAACGTCGAGAGGTACGCGCCCATTCCCGCGTGGGTCTTCACGCGCATCCCAGTGATCGTCCCCTCCTCGTCCATCGCGAGCTCGCCGTGGGTGATGTGATCGCGGCCGTGAGCGTCGGTGAGGTACGTTTCAGTACGGGTGGCGGTCCACTTCACCGGTCTTCCAGTTTCCATCGCACACCACGACGCGAGCGCCTCGTCAGGGTAGTGGTGGATCTTCGAGCCGAACCCGCCGCCCACGTCGGGCGCGACGATGTGGATCTTGTGTTCGGGCACGTCGAGCACCCCCGACATGAGCTGGCGGTGGAGGTGGGGGTTCTGGGAGGTCATGTGAACCTCCAGCTCCTCGGTGCCCGGCTTGTACTCCGCGACCGTCGCTCGCGGCTCCATCGCGTTCGGGATCAGCCGCTGATTCGTCAGATCGACCTCGGCGGTGTGGGCCGCCTCGTCGAACGCTGCATCCGTCTCGTCGGCGTCGCCGATCTCCCAGTCGAACGCGGTGTTGTCGTCGAGATCGTCGTGGACTACTGGTGCGCCGTCCTCGACAGCCTCTTTCGGGTCGATGACTGCATCCTTGCGGTCGTAGTCGACGTCGATTGCGTCGACTGCGTCGCTCGCGATGTAGCGCTCCTCGGCGACGACCACGGCGATCCCGTCACCCTGATACCGCGCCGTTTCGCCCGCGAGAAGTGGATGGACCGGCGTCTCCAGACTGTCGAGCAGCCAGCCGACGGGGATCTCGCCGGGGACGTCGAGGTCGTCGGCGGTGTAAACGCCGATCACGCCGTCCATTTCTTCGGCGTCGCTGGTATCGACATCGCCGATCGTCGCATGGCCGTACTGGCTCCGGAGAACACTCATGTGGGCCATGTTCGGCCGCTGGATGTCGTCGGTGTACTCGGCCTCGCCCGTGATGAGCGAGGGGTCCTCGCGGCGCTCGACCGCCGAGCCGAGCACCGATTCCACGTCGAGTTCGTCGGATTCGATGGTTTCGATTCCCATGGTCAGTCGTCACCTCCACCGTCCGCGGCGGTCGTCTCGGTCACGTCCTCGCCGCCGTCGGTCGCTGCCGCCGCACTCATCTCGTCGGCGGCGAACTCGACCGCGTTCACGATGTTCTGATAGCCGGTACACCGACAGAGATTGCCCTCGATCGCTTCCCTGATCTCCTCCTCGTCGGGATCGGGGTTGCGCTCCAAGAGATCGTTCGCCGAGAGCATCATCCCTGGTGTGCAGTACCCACATTGGAGACCGTGTTCTTTCTGGAACCCCTCCTGAATCGGGGCGTACGTGCCGTCTTCGGCGAGTCCCTCGACGGTCCCGATTTCGGCCCCGTCGGCCTGCACGGCGAGCAGCGTACAGGACTTCACCGCATCGCCGTCCAGATGCACGGTACAGGCCCCGCAGGTCGAGCTTTCACACCCGACGTTCGTCCCGGTATACCCCAACTCGTCGCGCAGGGCGTGGACCAGCAGCGTCCGGGAGTCGACCGTGAGTTCGTGTGCTGTGCCGTTGACCGTCACCTCGATGTCGTGTTCTGTCATGTGTGTTACCTGCCCTCCGACCGACCGAGAATTCGGTCGACGATGCCGCGATCGTCACCGGACTCCTCGGCCGACTCTGCGGCTTCGACCTCGCCGCCTTCGGCGATTTCGCGCTCACGGATCTCGTCCTGGATCGACGAAAAGAACCGCTTCACGACCTGGTTCGCCGCGGGATTGATGACCCGTTGGCCCATCGAAGCGATCCGGCCGAACACGTCGGCCTCGGTCTTCCAGTCGACGCCGACGCCGTCGTCGGTCTCCGAGAGCTCCATTCCCGAGGTCATCTCGAACGAGCTATCACCGGCCGAGCCCTCGCCGGACGCTTCCATCTCGGGCTGCTCGCGGTGATCGATCGTCACGGTCGTCTCGAACGTCGGATTCACCGGCCCGATGCTGATCTGCATGACGGCGGCGTAGCGTCCTCCCTCCTCGAACGCCCGTTCGGCGATCACCTCCGGGTCCGAGGTCGGTTCGACGTCTCGGTCGGCGTGCTCCTCGCGGAGCGCGTCGAAACCGACGTCGTCCTCGTCGACCCGGACGAGAAACTCACATCCGGGAAGCGCGCTCTCGATCATCACCGGATCCGAGAGCGCGAGCCACACCTCCTCGGTGGTCGTGTCCTCGAGTTCGAACGTTCCACTGAATTCCATGTGTCGAGTTGCTCCCGAAAGGCGTGCGAGACACCTTCACCCTAGCGTGTCGCTATGTAATGAAAAAGATTACCATGGTTTCGCGTCGCGCGCGCACGATCGTCCGGATACCATCACCCGATCGTCCGACACCGGCGGAAGGGATATGACGTGATCGGGCCACGGGACGGTATGCCGAACCGCGAGCTGGTCTCCCGCTCGGTGGCGGTCGAACGGGTCGTCGAGGCGCGATCGACAGCGCTCGCCGACATCGCTACGGCGCACGTCGAACTGGATGCGATCGCCGGGCGAGTGCTCGCTGAGGACGTCCACGCGCCCCGCGACGTCCCGCCGCACGACTACGCCACGATGGACGGCTACGCCGCTGCGGCCGCCGACGAGCCACCGCTCGATGTCGTCGACGAGATCGCTCCCGAGGACGAGCCACCCGACATCGGCCCTGGAACTGCGGTACGGATCGCCACCGGCGCACCGCTGCCGCCACGGACCGACGCAGTGCTGAAACGCGAGAACGCGACCGTCGCGGAGGGACGACTCGCGGACTGGGAACTCGCCGCCGGAACGAACGTTCATCGTCGGGGAACCACCGCCACGGCCGACGAGCGGCTGTTCGCCGCGGGCGATCGACTCGCGCCGCGACACGCGGCGCTTTGCCGCGACGTCGGTATCGACACCGTTCCGGTCCGCGAGCGGTTTGCGGTGGGGATCGTCGCGACCGGGACCGAGATCCACGAGGGTCGACAGCCCGACCGCGACTCCGAGTTCCTCGCCAACCTCGTCCGATCGTGGGGGCACGTTCCTGCAGAGCCACGAACCGTGCCCGACGATCCCGCTGCCGTTCGAGAAACGATCGAGAGCGCGGCCGCGGACCACGATGTCGTCCTCACGTCTGGCGGGACGAGCGTCGGGACAGCAGACCACGTTTCGAGCACCCTCGCGGATCATGACCCGTTATTCGAGGGCGTTCGTCTCCGACCTGGTCGCCCTGTGATGGCCGCCGTGGTCGATGGTACTCCCGTCGTCGCACTCCCCGGAAAACCGATCGCGGCTCACACCGCTGCCGTGCTGGTCGCGCGACCGCTGTTCACCGGGAAAACCGATCTTTCGACAGTCACGACTACCCCCGAACACCACGTCGCAATGCCCGACGCCGACCGCGAGTACGCGGTACCAGTTGTCATGGAGGACGGGCGCGCAACGGCGCTCGGTCACGTCGACTCGTCGCTCCCGCTCTACGAGGATCGATTCGCGCCAGGGCTCGTCGCGGCGAGCACGCGAGCGACGCTCGCCGACGGGTTCGTTCTCACCGAAACCGCACTCGAACCCGACGAGCCGGTCGATGTCGTTCCGTACCCGGCCGTCGAGTGAGAATCGGGCCTCGACGCTCGCCGATCGGCGCTACGGTCAGAGACGATGTCTGGCGACACGAATCCGTCTCGAACGCCGTCGCTGGTGGAGTGGAGCGCTGAAAAACGAACGTAGGCTCAGATGCCCTCTTCGAAGTCGTCGAGCTCGTACATCGTGTCAGCACCGCGGCGGTCGAGCGTCTCGTTCGCGAGCAGCCAGTAGACCACCGACAGCGCCCGGCGGCCCTTGTTGTTCGTCGGGATCGCGAGATCCACGTTGCTCGTGGAGTTGTTCGAGTCACACATCGCGACCACTGGAATGCCCACTGTGATGGCCTCCGTGACGGCCTGGGCGTCGCCGATCGGGTCAGTCACCACGAGCACGTCGGGTTCGATGTACCCGTCGTAGTCGGGGTTGGTGAGCGTCCCGGGGATGAATCGGCCCGTCCGGGCGCGCGCCCCGATGGCGTCGGCGAGCTTCTCTGCCGGGAATCGGCCGTACTGGCGCGAGGAGGCCACGAGGATTCCCTCGGGGTCGTAGTTCGCGAGGAAGTCGGCAGCGGTTCGGATTCGCTGGTCGGTCTGGCCCACGTCGAGCACGTACAGCCCGTCGGTCCGGACGCGGTGGATGAACCGCTCCATCTCGTCGGTCTTCTGCTGGGTGCCGATGTGGACGCCCGCGCCGAGGTAGTCCTCGACGGGGATGAGGAGGTCGGCCTCGTCGCCGGACATGACGTCCTCGTCGAACGCCGGGCCGTCATCCTCTTCGGCCTCGTCCGCGGCCGCCTCGTCGGCGTCGGTCGTGCCCTCGATCGATTCGTCTCTGACGTCGGTTGCGGGGTCTTCTGCGGGTTCCGCGCCGGCTTCGCCGGTCGGCTCCTCCTCGATGTCGCGTTCGGCCGCGTCGAGACCCTCTTCGTTGTTGCTCATGCGGTTTCCTCGGTTCTGATGAGTTCGTTCAGCTTGGCTGTGCGCTCGCCGCCGACCGCGCCCGTCTTGACGAACGGTGCGGCGGTCGCGACGGCGAGGTGTGCGATCGTGGTGTCCTCGGTCTCGCCCGATCGGTGCGAGATCACGGGTGCGAGCCCGTTCTCGACGGCGCGCTCGGTCGCGTCGAACGCGTCCGAGAGCGTCCCGATCTGATTCGGCTTCACGAGCAGCGCGTTCGCCGCGCCCGCCTCGATCCCACGATCGAGCCGCTCGACGTTCGTCACGAACAGATCGTCGCCACAGATCAGCGTCTCCGTTCCGACTTGGTCAGTCAGTTCGGCGAATCCCTCGAAATCCTCCTCGTCGAGCGGGTCCTCGACGTAGACGAGGTCGTACTCGTCGACGAGACCCGCGACGTACTCGATCTGTTCGTCGGGCGTCCGCTCGGTGTCGCCGTAGCGGTAGACCCCCTCGTCGGCGTCGTAGAGTTCGGTCGCCGCCACGTCGAGGCCGAACCCGATGTCGAAGCCGACCTCGTCGGCGACCTGCTTTGTGGCCTCCGCGACGATTTCGAACGCCTCGCTGTCGTCGATCGCGGGTGCCCACGCGCCCTCGTCCCCTTTCGCTGCGGGGACGTCACGCTCGGCGAGGATCTCGCCGACTGCGGCGTGGACCTGTGCGTTCGCGAACACCGCGTCCGCGACGCTGGGTGCGCCCACCGGTGCGGCGAGGAACTCCTGGATGTGGGTCGCCTCATTCGCGTGCTCGCCGCCGCCGATCACGTTGCCGAGCGGCGTCGGGAACTCGTTCCCGCGGAACGCCCCACCCAAATGCTGGTACAGCGGCGCACCGAGTGCGTCGGCCGCGGCGGTTGCAGTAGCCATCGAGATCGCGACTGCACTGTTTGCGCCGATCTCACCGAAGTCGTCGGTGCCGTCGGCTGCACGCAGCGCGGCGTCGACCGAGCGCTGATCGCCGGCGTACACCTGGCCCTCGATCCGCGGGACGGCGTGTTCGCGAGCGCTCGCGATCGCCTCGCTCGCGGGCAGCGATGTCGCCTCGTGCGCGCCGGTGCTCGCGCCGCTCGGTGCGGCCGCCCGACCGAACCCGCCCGATTCGGTGGTGACTTCGGCCTCCACGGTCGGATTCCCGCGCGAGTCGAGCACTCGTCGGAGCCGGACCTCGGTGATCAGCGTCACTGTTTCCCCCGATTGACGGTGAAGGGCAGCACGCCGGCGTCGTACTCTTCGGCCGCGATCAGGATCGGCTCTGTACTATCGGTCCCGACCAACACGGGCGCGCCGTACGCGATCTGGAGCGCCCGTGCGCCGATGATCCGTGCCTTCTCGTACCGATTGTAGCGCTGCGCCATCACTGATAGGGGGCCACGATGTCGACGAGGTCGGAGTGTGACACCAGCATTCGGCGACAGCAGTGCCGGTCCACGCCGAGGTCGTCGAGCACCTCGGCCGGGTCCTCGCCGTCCTCGACCCGAGCCTCGAACGGCTCCCAGTGCTCACCGACGACCTTCCCGCAGGTGAAACACCGCACGGGAACCATCATGGCCGTCGTCCTCCCGAAACTGGTGTCCCGATCATGTTAACGGTAGGACTTCTGGTAGCGCGCCCGTGCACCCGGGCCGCCCCATTTCTTCGATTCGGACTGGCGGACGTCGTTCACGAGCAGCGACCGATCGAACTCCATGTACGCGTCGCGGAGTTCGGCGTCGTTCGCGTGCTCGACGAGTCCGCGCGCGATCGCGGTCCGCACCGCGTCGGCCTGACCGACCGTGCCGCCGCCGCTCACGTCGACCGAAATATCGACGCTCTCGCGGCGCTCTTCGGCGATACGGAACGGCTCGACCATCTTCAGCCGCGCTAGTTCCGGTTCGATCAGTTCGACTGGTTTCGCGTTCACGCGGACGCGGCCCTCGCCTTCCGAGACGGTGGCCCGCGCGATCGCGGTCTTCTTCTTGCCTGAGGTGTTCGTTACCATGTGACGTTGGCTCCGAGGTTCTCGCTCACGTCGCCCAGTTGGACGAACTTGGTGTTCGACAGCCGATTCAGTGATGTTCCCTCCAGAACGTCCGCATCGTCCTCGAAGGGATCACCGACGTAGACACGAAGGCGCTCGAACGCCTCGCGCCCGCGCGGGCGCTTGTACGGGATCATCCCGCGGATCGAGCGCTTCATGATCCGGTCGGGGCGCTTCGGGTAGTACGGCCCGCTGTCCGAGCCGAGCTCGGCGCGGTCCTCGAAGACGCCCATCACGTCGTCGGTCCCGCCCGTGATGACTGCTTCTTCGGCGTTGACCACGGCGACGCGCTCGCCATCGAGGGCGCGTTCGGCGACCTGGCTCGCGACCCGCCCCAGGATGCAGTCCCGGGCGTCGACCACGATATCGGGGTCGAACTCCGCGGCGTTCATCGGATCACCCGGACGTCCGACCCCTCGGGGTTCTGCTCGATGCACTCTTCGAGTGCGAGCGACTCCCCGACCTGGTCGATCTTCGTTTCGGCCGTACCGGAGAAGTCGACTGCCGCCACGGTGACGGGCTTTTCGAGCACGCCGCTGCCCAGGACCTTGCCTGGCACGACGACGGTTTCCTCCTCCTTGGCGTAGCGTTCGATCCGACCGAGGTTGACCTCGGCGTGGGTGCGCCGGGGCTTCTCCAGACGGTCGGCGACCGCCCGCCAGACGGGACTGTCCGACTCGCGGGCCGTCGACTTCAGTTCAGTGATGAGACTCGTGAGCCTCGGATTGGTCTTGCTCATAACTTGTCTCCCAAAAGAGCATGCAGGGAGCAGGATTCGAACCTGCGAACTCCTACGAGACAGCGCCCTGAACGCTGCGCCGTTGACCTGACTTGGCTATCCCTGCACGCGAACTGCACTCGTTTCCGTCCCCACAAACCAGTTTCGATCGACGGCACGTCACTCAGGGGTCGCACGCGTGGCGTCCGCTCGTCGTGCCGACGCGTCCGCGCGATGGAGTCGTGCCGGTGCATGCCTACTGCCGTGACTCGGCGGCGGGCACGCGACCGTCCGTGGTTTGTGGGGCGATACATTACAACTGGACCGCTTCTTTGAGTTCGTTCGCGCGCGTTTCCAGCGAGTCGACTGCCGCCGTCACCAGCTCCTCGACGGTCAGCGAGCCATCGGTCTCGACGTGGAAGACGAACGCGTTCGGCACGTCCTCGACGCTGACCTCCTTGCCGGGATACCGGTTCGTGAGGTCGTTGTCGAACTCTTCGGTGAGGACGAGCTCGTCGTCCTCCTCGATGACGCCTCGCAGGATGTTCGGCTCCTCGTCGGCGAACTCCTCGCGGTCACCGACGACCTCCACCTTCTGAAGGTGGCGGTAGCCGACCGCCACGCCGCCCTGATGTTTGGCGTGGGTCTTCCCGGTGTCGAGCACGGCCTCGGCCTCGGCTTCGAGGCGCTGGTCCTCTTTGAGATCGATGATCGGGACGTTGTCCTCGGCGGGCTCGACGACCGAATCGCTACTGACGAGATCGCCCGAGTACGCTGTGTCGGGGCCCGAAACGTCGATCCCCAGCGTGACGCCCTCGCCCGACTCGAACTCGTTCGGCGGCGCGTTCAAGGGTATCATTCCGAGCCGATGGCCGATCTGCTCGTCGAACATCACCGACGAGTTCTCGACCACGCGCACGGTGTCGATCGACAGGGTGGGAACGTCGGCCACCATCGCCCGCCGGATGCCGTTGGCGAACGCTGGCGTGATCCCTCTGACGAGGAAGCGAGCGTCGCGGTCGTCGCGGTCGATGAACGCGACGTCGTACGCGGCGCTCACTGGTTAGAACCCGCTCGATTTGGGGGCACGCGTGCCGTCGTGCGGGATCGGCGTCACGTCCTCGATCCGGCCGATCTCCAGTCCGGCGCGCGCGAGCGCCCGGATGGTCGCCTGTGCGCCCGGTCCCGGACTCTGCTGGAGGTTCCCGCCGGGGCCGCGGACCTTGACGTGGACGCCCTCGATCCCCTGGGCGAGCACCTCTTCGGCGACGCCTTCGGCCATCTGCATCGCAGCATACGGCGACGCCTCGTCGCGGTTCTGCTTCACGGCGGTCCCGCCGCTCGATTTGGCGAGGGTCTCCGCCCCGGTCTGGTCGGTGATCGTGATGATCGTGTTGTTGAAGGAGGCGTGGACGTGTGCGACCGCCCACCGTTCCTCGTCTTCGGCGCTCATTCTTGTTCCTCCGCTCGTTCGGGATGCAGTTCGTCCGCGATCGGACTCGTCTCGTCGAATCCCACGAGATCCTCCTCGCTCACGTCGACTTTCCGCGAGGGCGTCGTTACCCGCGCGCCGTCGACGACGATGTGTCCATGAGAAACGAACTGACGGGCCTGCTGGACCGTGTTCGCGAGGCCTGTGCGGTAGACGATGGTCTGGAGCCGGCGTTCGAGCACGTCCGTGACTTCGAGGCTCAACACGTCGTCGAGCCCGTCGGTTTCGTCGAGAATGCCGAGCCGTCGGAGCCGCGCGAGGAACGGTTCGCCCTCGCGTTCGGCAGCGTCGACATCGCCCTGAGCGTCGCCGAGTAGTCGTCGCGCCTCGCGGCGGAACCCGCGAAGTTCGGACTGCGCTCTCCACAGCTCCTCTTTGTTCTTCAGGCCGTAGCGCCCGACGAGGTTCGACTCCTCAGAAATGCGCTCGCCCTGGTACGGATGATTCGGCGTCTCGTAGGCCTTGGTGTTGGATCCGAGTGCCATCTATTCGCCCTCCGCTTCCTCTTCCATCTCTTCCTGGATGGCTTCGACGTTCACGCCGATCGTCCCTTCCGAGCGGCCGGTGGACTTGGTGCGCTGGCCACGGACCTTCTGGCCGCGCTCGTGGCGGACGCCCTTGTACGAACTGATCATCTGCATGCGGTTGATGTCCTGCTGACGAGTCAGCGAGAGGTCGTTGCCGACCTCGTGGGTGGTCTCGCCGGTGAAGTAATCGGCCGGGCGGTTGGTGAGCCACGCCGGCACGTCCTCGGCGAACCCTTCGACGTGCTCGATGATCGAATCGACTGCGTCGTCGTCGAGTCGACCGAGCGTCGCCGATCGGTCGACCTCCGCCTCCGCCGCGATGATGCGAGCGGCCCGCCGTCCGACACCGTTCATGCCGGTCAGCGCCCGCTCGACGCTTTTCGTCCCGTCGAGGTCGGTCTGGCCGATTCGGACGAAGTAGCGGATGTCCTCCTCCTCTTCGTCCTCGGCCGGTGTGTCTGGGTCTTCTGCGCTCATATGCTGTGGTTCGGAGCGTCGTGGCTGGGATTCGAACCCAGGAGGCTGTGCGCCACAGAGTTAGCAACCCTGCGCCTTGGGCCAGGCTTGGCTACCACGACCCACGCTGTTAGTCTCGCTCTCTCGAACTCGGGGCCGACCCCCTGCAGTACGTGTTTCGGACTAATTCGACGCGGGTATTTAACCCCAACGAAACCCGGGTCGGGATCGGGAACCGGCGCTGCGGCGGGTGCCCAACCATCCACCGACGCTCCACCAGCGGCCAGCCATCCACCACGCACCGTCGAGCCGCCGTCTTCGATCGATCGGCGGGTTCCCAACCCTTATCGCTCGGGCGGAGCTACCCTGGCCATGAACGAGGACGACGTGCGATCGCTGCTTCGCGGCGTCGAGGACCCCGATCTCGGTGACAATATCGTTTCGCTCGGCCTGGTCAACGACATCGAAATGCGGGAAGGAGTCGCCCACGTCTCGCTCGCGCTCGGCGCGCCCTACTCCCCGAACGAGACCGCGATCGCGGCCGAGGTGCGCGAGGTGCTGAGCGAGGAGGGGATCGAGTGTGAACTCACCGCGAACGTCGACCGGCCGGCCGAGGGAGATGTCCTTCCCGACGTCAAGAACGTCATCGCGGTCGCCTCGGGCAAGGGCGGAGTTGGGAAATCCACTGTCGCCGTGAATCTCGCCGCCGGCCTCTCGCAACTGGGCGCGCGCGTGGGACTGTTCGATGCCGACGTGTACGGCCCGAACGTCCCGCGGATGGTCGACGCCGACGAGCGGCCCCAGGCCACCGCCGAAGAGCAAATCATCCCGCCGGAGAAGTACGGCATGAAGCTGATGAGCATGGACTTTCTGACTGGTGAGGACGATCCCGTGATCTGGCGCGGTCCGATGGTCCACAAGCTCATCACCCAACTGTTCGAGGACGTCGAGTGGGGATCGCTCGATTACATGGTGATCGACCTTCCGCCGGGAACGGGCGACACCCAGCTCACCCTCCTCCAGACCGTGCCGATCGCGGGCGCAGTGATCGTGACCACACCCCAGGAGGTCGCCGTCGACGACGCCAAGAAGGGCCTGGAGATGTTCGGCAAACACGAGACGCCCGTGTTGGGGATCGTCGAGAACATGAGCGGCTTTCGGTGTCCCGACTGCGGCTCCGAGCACGCGCTCTTCGGGGAGGGTGGCGGCGAGGCGTTCGCCGACGAGGTCGAGATGCCGTTCCTCGGCGAACTCCCGCTCGATCCACGCGTCAGGGAAGGTGGCGACGATGGCGCACCGATCGTGCTCGACGACGGCGAGACTGGCGACGCGTTCCGACAGTTCACTGAACGGACCGCGAACAACGTCGGAATCGTCCACCGCCAGCGGCTGAGCAACGGCCGCCAGGGCGAGGAACCGGCACCGGATCCTTCGTCGTAGTACAAAACGACTGATACTCAGAAGTCGTTGTACAAAACTCTGCCCGAAATCTGCTAGAAACTGTGACGGAGTTTTCCTACGTCGCTTGACCCCGTTCAGACACCACAGTTGATTTGACCGGCTTGTTGTGTCTCGATGATGAATACGAATTATTCTGTCTACCTCCTCCCCGAAAGTCCATCTATCGTCGTTCCACGGTCGATCCCATCGCCGTCCGCGAGTGACAGAGCTCAGTCGCGACACAGCCAAGCACGAGCAGGAGCTGGGCTAAATACAACCTTTTCTGTTCAAGAGAGTCTATCCGTAGCGGACCGCTTCGACGTTCGCCGATCCCGTAGCGGCTACCGATACGACTCGGTCGCCGCGTCGATCCAGTCGAGGCTGTGTTCCGGGAGCAGCCCGTCGTTATAAAAGGAGACACGCTCGACGCCGGCGTCGGCGAGGCCGTCCACGACGTCGACGAGCGCCGCTCGGTTCTCGATCGCTGGATGGCCCGCGAGGACGCCGGCGTGAACCGGCGTGTCAGTGAGTGATCGGGCTGTACGAACGCAATCGGTGATCTCTGCTCGATCCGATCCGTATGCGAGGGCTACGTGGTGATCGAGATCGGCCGCGAGTCGGTCGGGATCGGCCCCGTACTTCCACGCGTTCTCCGGTGCGAGGTTCGGGAGGTAGTACCCGAGATCCGCGTTGGCTTCCTGGCGAAGATCGGCGAACACGTCTGCAAGGGTTTCGCAGCGAACCGCCACGTACGACCGGACTGCCTGGTGGTGCATGAGCCAGGCGGCGACGTCGATGTCCGATGAGCGCTTCCCTGCTGCAATGGCGTCGAGGGTCTCGACACACTGCTCCCGCGCTCGCTCGACGTCGACACCGGCGTCGGCCGCGTTCGCTCGACACGCATCACAGAAACAGAGTCCGAACAGGAACTCGCCGAGATCTCCGAGGTCGACGTGGATCTTCTGGTGGTGCCAGCCGAACCCGGTTCCATAGAAGTAATCGAACTGTTCGAGCTCGATCCGTTCGAACGGGGCTCGTGTGTCGAGGTCCGCAACGAGCGTCGTGAGATACCGCTGCACCGCCAGCTTCGACGGACAGAGCCCGAAGACGAGTCGATCCCCGTACGGGTTTTCGATCGCAAGGTCGCGGTTTGCCATCCCGAGCCGTGAGTTGTGACAGCCGACGGTCCACGAGTTGAGTGCGAGCGAGGTGTCGGCGATCCCGTCGACGATCTCGGCCAGCCAATCGTCCTCACTCATCTGCTCGTTCGGTACGGGTTCGAGCCGGCCGTACTCCCCGTCCGGCTGGAAGTACGCACTCGCCTGCGCGAAGAACGTGCTGCGGCCCGGCTGGCGGGGGTGGTACGTCTGGACTGCGTGGTAGTTCGTCGCGAGCGTGATCTCGTCGATCCCGATGCGTTCCAATCGCCTCGCAGCCCGTTCGACACCCTCGTCCACGAGGCTCCACGGGTACGCCCAGATCGCGAACTCCATACTCGACCGACCACCGGGGCGTACATAGATGCTCGGTGTGGTGTCGCCGGAGATCGATCGTCCACTACACCGGAGCCGGGCTACTCCCGTGTCGGTGCCTCGTCCGCATCGTAGACGCGCTCGTGGAACGATTGATCGAGACCGGCGGTGAGACCGCCGTCGACCACGAGGTTCGACCCGGTGACGAACGACGATCGTTCCGATGCGAGAAACAGGGTCGCGTCAGCAACTTCGTCGGGCCGTCCGAACCGGCCGAGCGGGTACTGGTCGAGCCACTCCTCGCGCGCACTCCGCTCGTCGTCCCGATCGCCCACGTCCATCTCGTCAGCACGAGCCTCGGTCTCGATCGTACCGGGAGAAACGACGTTCGCCCGGATGCCGTGTCGACCGTACTGGGCGGCGATCAGCCGACAGAGCGAGAGGATCCCGCCCTTGGCCGCCGTGTAGCCAGTCAAGCCGATACCGGTGAGCGCGTTCGCGGTGCCCATGAACACGATCGAGCCACCGCCGCCGTCGACCATGACCGGCAGCGCCGCCTTGACCGTCCGGAACTGACCTGTGAGATTCACATCCAGGTTCGCCTCGAAGACGTCCTCGTCGATGCGATGGAGAGCATCGTCGTCGATCATCCCGCCGGCGTTCGGCACGAGGACATCGATGCCGCCGAACCGTTCCACGGCCGCCTCGATGAGCGAGTCCACGTCCCCGGAATCGGTGACATCACAGACGACGCCGTGTGCGCGGCCGGGCGTGTCGGCGTCGGTGATCGCGTTGGCGACCGCCTGAATTTCCGTGTTCGAGCGCGAACAGAGGACGAGGTTTGCGCCGGCCTCGGCCAACCGCTCGGCGATCGCTCGGCCGATCCCCGACGATGCGCCGGTGACGACGGCCGTCTCGTTCGAAAGCACGCCTTCGATGTCGGTCATTGGTCGATACCGAGAGCGCCACCCGGCAGAATCTTAACTGTACCGCCGACGGGTCGCGATAGTACTGTTCGTCGACGGCCCGGCACTATCATCGAGTCGAAACGAAACGACTCGGTAGTGCACGCTACTGACGATCGGCCGGACAGATGGTCCGTTCTCCCGCCGACAAACGTTACGCGGGCTACAGTATAACCAAGTTTTATATGCGTGGGTGAGTTTCACAGCCGTGATGTCTGATAGAACAGCGGGTAGAGCCGAACGTAGCATCGACCGGCGGGAGATGCTTGGCGCTCTCGGCGCCGGCGGTGCGGTGGTCATCACTGGCTGCCTCGGTGACATCGGTGGCGGTGGCAACGGTAGTGACGGGAACGGTAGTGGTGGAGGCGATGGCAGCAACTCGCTCCAGTTCCTCACGATGGGTGTCGGCGAGAACATCAAGCAGTTCTTCACGGAGAACAACAAGAAATTCGAGGAGGAAAACGACGTCTCGCTCGAGTTCACGAGCGTGACGTGGGATAACGCCCAGCAGACGGTCAACAACCGCGTCGACGGCGACAAGGCACCGGACGTCGGTCGCTGGCCGGCTCGGTGGATCCCACAGCTCGTAGGCAAGGAGGCGTTGGTCCCGCTCGACGACATGATGGGTGGCGACTTCGGCGGGAAGTTCTACGAGGGAATGGCGGAGGGCTGTAAGTACGAGGGATCGTACTACGGGGCCCCGTGGGCCGCCTCGAACAAGTGTTTCTACTACAACAAGGACGTCTTCGAGTCGGCAGGTCTCGATCCAGAGAACCCCTCGCTCGACACGTGGGACGACATGCTTGCGGCGGCCCAGACGGTCACCGAGAAGACCGACACGCCGGCGCTCGGCCTCGCGGGTGCCGACGCGATCGAGACCGGCTCCCAGTACTACCACTACCACTGGTCGCACGGTGCCGACCTCGTCGACGATGATGGGAAACCCGTGGTCAACTCCGACGCGGGCGTCGAGGCGCTGACGTTCTTCTCGGATCTGCATCTCGAGCACGGCGTGACCCAGTCCTCGCCGCTGTCCTCGACCCGTCAGGACATCCGTCAGCTGTTCGAGGGTGGCGATCTCGGGATGGTGATCGCTCACGTCTACACGGGGATCAACATCGACGATAGCGATACGGACTTCGGCTACGGCATCGTTCAGGTGCCGAAGGGGCCAACAGGCCGCTTCAGCCTGAACACCATCGACGCCGTATCGGTGTTCGCCCAGACGGAGGTCGAGGACGCTGCGAAGGACCTCCTCCGGTTTTACTTCGACGAGGATCGTCATTTCCAGTACGCGAAAAACAAGGGGTTCATGCCCACGATCGAGGCGGTCGGCGAGCGCGATTACTTCCAAGACTCGAAGAACTGGGCTCCGTACATCGAGGCGGGACAGTACGCACGTGCCCGGCCGAAGCTCACGAACTTCAACGAGTTCAACAGCCGGGTGGTCCAGGCGATTCAGGAGGCGCTGGGCGACCAGAAATCGCCGCAGAAGGCGCTCGACGACGCCCAGAGCGATCTCGAAGAACTGACCGGGTGAGGACGATCACATGGGATTCGCCGAAGACTACACCGAACCTACGTCGGATTCGCGTCTCGAACGGGGGCTCGATCACCTCCAGCAGAACAGTCGCGCGTATCTGCTGATCGCGCCGACGATCGTGTTCTTGCTGGCGGTCATCGGCTATCCGATCCTGGAGACGTTCCGGCTGTCGCTGTTCCGCGCTCCCTCCGAGACCAGCATCGAGACGTTCGTCGGTCTCCAGAACTACGTCGAGATTCTCAACAGCGATGTCTTCTATCAGCTACTCTGGCAGACCGGCCGGTGGGTGGTCGTCGGAGTCGCGGCCAAGACGCTGCTCGGCCTCCTCATTGCCGTCCATCTCAACGGCGATATCGCCGGCCGGAAGTTCTTCCGGACTGCCTTCCTCGTCCCGTGGGGGATCCCCTACGCGATTTCGGCGGTGGTGTTCACGTGGATCGAACATCCACAGTACGGCTACTTCAACGCCATCCTGATCAAACTGGGCGTGATCGAGGAAGGGATCGGCATCCTCGGAAGCCCGGAAATCGCGTGGATCGGGACGGTCGCCGCGGACGTCTGGATCGGGACGCCGTTCATGGCGATCATCCTGCTCGCCGGCCTCCAGTCGATCCCGGAGGACCTCTACGAGGCCGCCGCGGTCGACGGGGCCGAGCGGTGGCACCAGTTCCGCCACATCACGCTGCCCCAGCTCAAAGGCGTGATCCTGATCGCCACGTTGCTCTCGACGATCTGGACGTTCGTCTCGTTCGACGTGATCTGGACGATGACCGGCGGTGGGCCGATCGACACGACCCACACCCTCGTGACGTGGATCTACCAGACCGGGCTCGAAAACGGCAATCTCGGGATGGGTGCCGCCTACAGCGTCATCGGCTTTCTCCTCCTGATGGCGTTCGCCGTCGTCTATCTCCGGGTCTACACCAGCGGGGGTGAGGAGCTGTGACGATGGCCGGCCAGGACCGAGGACGACTGCGGAAAGTGCGTCTCTACGGCGTGTTGCTCGTGCTGTTCGGGGTCATGATGTTCCCGTTCTACACGATGTTTTCGAGTACGCTCAAGCCCGAGTCGGGGCTGTTCGCCTCCCCTGCAACCCTCGTCCCGACCGAGCCCACGATCCAGAGCTATCTCGCAGTGTGGGGCCAGACCGACGTGCTGCTCTGGATCGCGAACAGCTTCCTGATCTCGGGCGGGACCGTCGTCCTGACGCTGCTGCTCGCGATCCCGGCCGCGTACTCGTGTGCGCGCAACGACTTCGTGGGCAAGCGGACGTTCCTGCTGGCCGTGCTGGTGGGGCAGATGTTCGCACCGGTGGTGTTGATCGTCGGGCTGTTCGATGTCGTCACCGGCTTCGGGCTGTTCAACAGCTATCTCGCGGTCATCATCCCGGCCGCGGCGTTCACGCTTCCGTTCAACGTCTGGATGCTGTACGGCTACTTCGGGACGATCCCGGTCTCCCTGGAGGAGTCGGCGCGGATCGACGGTGCGAGCCAACTCCAGATCCTGACGAAGATCGTGTTGCCGCTGACGAAGCCGGCGCTCGTCGCCAGCATCACCTACACGTTCCTCTACGCGTGGAATCGCCTGCTGTTCGTACTGACCTTCCTCACCGACGCGGGCAAGTACAACGTCCCACGGGGCGTGTTCTCGATGGTCGGCGCGCTCCAGACCGACTGGCGGATGATGCTCACGGTGTCGGTCATCGGCATCGTCCCTCTCCTGATCCTGTTCGCCTTCCTCGAAGAGTACATCGTCGCTGGGATGACCAGCGGTGCGGTGAAGGACTGATCCACGTCGATCGTCGGCGAGGGCGTTTCAGGCCGTCGTCACCGTCTTCGGTTCGTCGTCGAGCGGGACACGTTCGCCGTCCTCGCCGAAGAAATGCACGTCGGCCGGATCGAAACCGAGCGAGATCGTGCTGCCCGGCTCGGGGTGGTACTCGCTGTCGACGCGTGCGGTGATCTCGCCGCTGCCCTCGGCGGGCTGGAGATAGATGAAGTTGTCAGCTCCCATCGGTTCCACGACATCGACCACGGTATCGATATGGCCGTCACCGGTGGCGATGGCGAGGTCTTCCGGGCGGACACCGAGCGTGTATTCGCCGGCCGGGAGGTCGATCGGAAGGTTCGTCTCGAACCCCGTTCCCGCGAGCGCTACGCCGTCGTCGGTCGGTGTCGCGGTCACGTCGAAGAAGTTCATGCTCGGCGAGCCGATGAAGCCGGCGACGAACTCGTTGTTCGGCCTGTCGTAGCACGTCTTGGGTGCGGCCACTTGCTGGAGTTCGCCGTCGTCGAGGATGGCGATCCGGTCGCCCATCGTCATCGCTTCGGTCTGGTCGTGCGTGACGTAGATCGTCGTCACGCCCAGCTCTTCCTGGATGCGCTGGAGCTCGGTCCGCATCTGGGTTCGCAGCTTCGCGTCGAGATTGCTGAGTGGTTCGTCCATCAGGAACACGTCGGGATCGCGGACGATCGCGCGGCCGAGCGCGACGCGCTGTTGCTGGCCGCCAGAGAGCTGTTTGGGCAACTGATCGAGCAGCTCCGGGATCTCGAGGAGCTCGGCCGCTTCCTCGACACGCGATTCGATCTCGCCGTCGTCGTGCTCGGCGAGGCGGAGCCCGAAGCTCATGTTCTCCCGCACGGTCATGTGGGGGTACAGCGCGTAGTTCTGGAACACCATCGCGATGTCGCGGTCCTGAGGCCGGACGTCGTTGACGACCCGATCCCCGATCTCGATCTCGCCCGCGGTGGCGGTTTCGAGACCGGCGATCATCCGTAGCGTCGTCGACTTGCCGCAGCCCGAGGGGCCGACCATGACGAGGAACTCCCCGTCCTCGACCGCGAGATCGACGTCCTCGACCGCGAGGAGATCGTCGTCGTACACCTTTGCGACCCCCGAGAGATCGACATTACTCATGACAGGTCGTCTCACCCTGCGGAGTTGGGCAGCAAAAAACTATCGGCGGACGAGACTCCCTCGTGACAGTTTGCTTCACTCGGTCGAGCGTCGTTCGTGCTGACGCCTTCACGTTCGTTGGACCGAAACCCCTCGTTCCACCGGGATTGCCGCTACCTCGTGGTTTTTGCCCCTCCCCTCGGTGGGAGTGGTATGGAGACCGGAACGAGCTACTTCGGCGTCCGCGACGTAGATCACGTCACGAGCGATCTCGATCGATTCGCCGACGAGGGTCTCGATGCGATCCTCCACACGTTCAGTGAGCGCGATCGGGAGTATTATACCGGGACGATGGGAGACATCATCGAGGCGAGCCACGACCGTGGGTTCGAGACCTACGTCAATCCGTGGTCGGTCGGCCGGGTGTTCGGTGGCGAAGCGCTCTCGGCGTTCATCGGCAAGCATCCCGATGCGTGCCAGGTGCTCTCGACGGGCGAGCGCATCCCCGCAGCCTGCTTCAACGCGCCCGAGTTCCGGGAGTATATGCGGGGCTGGACTCGTGACGCCGCCGGAATCGGAGCCGACGTGCTGTTCTGGGACGAACCCCACTGGTTCATCGCGAGCTGGCACGAGGAGGAGTACCCCGAGGACGCGTGGGCCTGCCGATGCGAGCACTGCCAGGCCGCCTACGAGGAGGAGTACGGCGAGTCGATGCCTGACGAACAGACCGACCGGGTCACTGCGTTCCGCGAGGACGCCTTACTCGACTTCCTCGACGAGATGATGACGCTCACCCACAAGGAGGGCGCAGAGAACGCGGTCTGTCTCCTGCCGAGCGAAGATGCAGATCACGGGCTCTCCGACTGGGAACGCCTCGCCGCGAACGATGCGCTCGACGTGCTGGCGACCGATCCCTACTGGGCGATCCACGCTCCCGACGAGGCGGGGGAGTTCGTCGGTTACTTCACCGATCTCGTGGAGTCGCTCGCCGAGGAGTACGACAAGCGCAGCCAGATCTGGATCCAGGGGTTCCGGCTCGACGGCAGCGACGCCACCATCGAGGACGTCCACACCGCGACCCGGACCGTCGCCGACAGCGACGTCGACAGCGTGTTCATGTGGGGCTACGACGCCTGCCGGATCATCTCCGATATCGCGTGCGAGGACCCCGAGGCGGTCTGGAACGCGTACATCGACGAGCTTCCGGCGGAGTAACCGTTCGTCGTCGCGCTGCTTGCGAATCGGGATCGACGCTTCAAAAAACGTCCGCCGACGGGCCGCTAGTTCCCGTAGCGATTCTTCATATCGAGCGTGGCGACCAGCTCGGTGTTCTGGTCGATGCTGGACATCTGTTCACGGAACTCGACGTGGCAGGTGTCGAGCATCACGTCGACCAGGTCGGTGAGCGGCCAGTCGTACTGGCCGGGGCCCGTGACGTTGTGGTAGGTCATCGAGAACTTCTGATTGGGGTAGCACGTCCTGTACATGTACGGGTTGTTGTGCTGTGCGATACGGACCCCGTACGCCGAGAGCGGTGCGTCGGTTCCCTGGAACGGACCTGGTTTGTCCGCTGGCGGTAGGTTTACCTCGATGACGTCGCGCTGTGGGTGGCCCACCGAGAAGTTCTTCCGTTGTGCGTTGTCGTAGGAGAACTGATCCAGACCCCGTCCGTCTTTCGACGCACCGACCCACCAGACGACCGCGCCATCGATCAGCAGCGGCACGTTGGTGGTGTTTTCGAATACCAGCGACTGGTCGAAGATCCAGCCATCGCCGTGGAGTTCGGCAGTTCCCTTTAACGGCGCGTTCGCGGTGAATCCACTCCCGAGCGACGCACCCGTGACCGGATGGTTCTTCTTCGTAGTGGCGTCGACGATCGGATTGCCGGCGTTTTCGTACTGGCTGTCGCTGACACCGCTGCTCCAGTCGGACCGCTGGGACTGGTGGTAGACGTCGTCGAACTGTGATCCACTCGGCCACGCGTCCTGCACGAACACCGGTGGATCGTTCGTTGCCGAAACTGGTCCCGTGTCGGCCGTGAGGCCACCATCCCGTCCGCTCCCGTCGTTGAACGGGATCGGTTCGGTCTTCTCGGGCAGCGACGTCAGCCACGGCATGAGCCGCGCGGTGGTCTCCCGTGGCACCCCGTCGGCGGTGAACCGCTTGACCAACCCGAGCCCCCGGCCACCGAGCGCAGCGAGTTGCATCGAACCGTCGTCAGCGTTGTTCTGGATCGCCTTGAGATCCACGCCGTGCTCGCTGGCGTCGGCGGGCAGCTCGTTTTTGAGCAGCCCGGGAACGCCGCCTTCGGTCTCCTTCGGGTAGAAGTCCTTGTCGTACGCCGAGTAGAACTCCGAGAGGGTGGTGTTGGCAGAGACGTTGCCTCCGCCGCTGGTACCGCCGACGCTGACCGTCGTCGATGTGGCGGCGCTCGCACCGGCGTCGTCGGTCACCGTCAGCGTCACGGTGTAGCTCCCGTTCGACGAGTACGCGTGCGTGGCGGTCTTGCCTGTCGCGCTTGCGCCGTCGCCGAAAGTCCACTCGTAGGACGCGATCGAACCGTCCGCATCCGACGAGCCCGATGCGTCGAACGTGACCGACGCACCCGGGTCGGGCGCGGACGGACTCGCCGTGAACGAGGCCGTCGGCCCTCCGTTCACGGGTCCACACGCGCCCTCACGGGTCCAGACGTTTTGGCTGGCGGCGGGTGCGGTGCCTTTGGTCCACCATTCGGCGGTCCAGAGCGCCCCCTCGTGGGTTACCCGATCACCGCCCGAATAGGCGGTCCCCGAGTCGTACGCCGGGACGCCGCTGCAGTCGGCCGCCGCTGCGATTCCACTGAGGCCGTACGCCGCGATGGGTACTGTCGATACCTTCTGGAGCAGGCTTCGTCGTGTGTGTTTCATCGTTGTTTCGTCGTGTCGTCTTTCGTTTCGTGTGCGATCCGGCGGCAAGTGATGGGATCGGGGATCGTCGTGGCGACTTCCTCGGCGAGCCATCGGGAGCCAACCGGGGAAATCGAGGTCGTCCTCGATCCCGTTCGAGCGGCTCAGTCCCCGTCAGTTACCCGAACTGCGTGAAGATGTCCGAGAACTTGCCGTTGGTATCCTTGTTCAGTGCCCACGGCGCGATGCTGTACATGCCCTTTCGCTCGGCGTAATCGACCAGTTGCGTCGCGTCCTGGGTCGATATCTGGCTGAGCAGGGGCGTCACGCCCACCATCGACCAGATCGCGCTCCGGGACTTCCCGGTGTAGACCGTCTCCAGGAAGTCCACAGTACCTTCGAGCGACTGGGAGATCGAACCGAAGTTCTCGTCGCCCTGGAAGTACATCGTCATCGGCTGGACGTAATCGAGGCCGACGCCTTTCTTTTCGGCGTCCTTGATCCACGTCTTGCCACGCGAGTGGCCGTAACTCACGATGCCATCCGCGGTCGCAGAGACCGTGAAGCCGACCGTGACGTTCGGTCGCTCCGCTTTGAGCATCGCCAGCGCCTCGTTGCGCATCCCGTAGAGCGTCTCGGAGCGCTGGTCGGCGTTCTCGTCGTCGATGTCGAGCGTGCTGACGCCGAGCGTGTCGAGGATGTTGGCGTAGGCGTTTTTGAGTTCGGTGGCGCTGCTCGCGTCCCGAGCCACGACACGCCCGTCCGCGCCGCCGATCGAGACTCGCACCTCGACGCCGTTGTTCTGAAGCGCTTGGATCGTGTCGGTCTGTGTCGAGAGTGGCTTCTGGCTGCACGAGCCCGTGTTGCAGCCCGAGAGCCACCCGGCGTTCACCTTGCCGTCGTCCGTGGCGTCGCCGAGGACCGTCAGGTAGACGTGATCGAGGTTCCGGCTCGTCACACCGTCGACCGGATTCATCCACGTACCCGCGTAGAGGGAGTAAATCCCACCGGCGCTCCCGCCACCGCCGCCTCCGCCTCCGCCGCGGCACGTCCCCTCGCGGGTCCAGACGCTCTTGCTTTCGGCGGGCGTGCTCCCACGAGTCCACCACTCGGCGGTCCAGAGTGATCCGTCGTGGACCACCTGATCGCCGCCCGAGTAGGCGGTATCGGCGTTCCACTGTGGCACGCCGCTACAGTCAGTCGCCGCCGAAACGGTTCCGCTCGCGCCGATCGCCAGCGCCGAGAGTCCCGCTGCCTTGCGCAGTACGTTCCGTCGTGTATGGTTCATGGTTCGTGTTCGTGGTGTCGTCTTCCGCATCGTTCGTCGAATGCTGTGCGCCGAGCACACGCCCGTCGCGACGAGTCCGTTGGATCGAAACGCCGCTCGAATCGGCAATCCCGATCCTCGATCGTCCGTCGTTCGTCACGGGTGGTGGCACACCCCGCTGGATCGGCGGGCACGTCGACCGCCGATCGGGCGTGTCGCGTCGTGTGTGGTTCATCGGTGGATCGATCGACGACCGCCGGCCAGCGATCAGATCGTGGCGAGGATCGCGTCGAGCAGCGTCTCGTTCCAGTCCTGGGAGAGCTCCCAGAACATCACGCCCTGCATGCCGCGCTTCTTCGCGAACTTGACCTTCTCCTCGATCGCCTGCTCGTCGTCGTAGCTGATGATCGTGTTCTCGGCTTCGTTGACGAGGTACGGCACCGAGCCGGGCTGGTGACGGTACTTCGTCCATCCACTCGTGTTCTGATAGTTCGCTTCCAGATCGCCGAAGTCGAACGCGCCCGTCGGATCCGCACCCTTTTCGAGCTGGTCGTGCCACGTCCCCTTCGGCAGTCCGCTGTAGCTGCCGTAGAGTTCGGTGCCGTTGAACCCGCGTCCGTAGAACGGCAGCCCGAGCACGAGCTCGTTGTGGGCGGCGGGCTCGGCGGGCGGGTACTTCCACTGGCCGGGCCAGTAGCCCGTCTCGCCGTGATTGCCTGCGTACAGCTTGTCCACGGAGTACTCGACGTAGTACTGAGCGGTGTAGGTCTCGCCGTACTGGGAGTTCTCGGTCGGATGGCCCGAGCCGTACAGCGGCGCGTTCAGTCCGGCGACGTCCATCCACGATCCGGTGAAGTCGTACGCCATGATCATGGTGTAGTCACAGATCTCGCCGATCTTGCCGTGACGGAGCCCACCCGCGTTCCAGTCCGAGCCACCGTTGGCGACCGAGAGGTAGTACTTCTGACCGTCTTCCTTCCCGGCGGCGTCGAGCGCGTCGCGCAGCGCCTGCAGCAGCTTGATGTGGTTCTCGTAGTCCGCGTTGCGACCACACTGGCACTTGCCCTGGGAGCTACCGGGATGCTCCCAGTCGATGTCGACGCCGTCGAGGTCGTACTTCCGGACGATCTCGACGCTCCGGTCGGCGAACGTCTGGCGCTTGCTCTGGCTCGCCGCGATGTCGCTGAACCCCTCCGAGTCGGCCCACCCGCCGATCGAGACCTTCACGCGAGTGTCCGACGCCGGACCCGATTTGAGCTTCTTGAACCGCTTCAGGTTCTTCCGATCCTGTTCGCTCATGATCGTGGGGACGGCCTTCTTCGCGTCGACGCCGAGGAAGGCGTACTGCACGTCCGTGACCTTGCTCCACGGGATGTCCTTGGGGTAGTAGTCGTACTCCGGCGTGGCCTTCCAGCCGGGGTAGTAACCGATGACTTTGAACTCGTCCGAGGGACCGGTCCCGACCGTCACATCGCTCGTGGTGGTCGCACTCGCACCCGCGCCGTCCGTGACGGTCAGCGAGACCGTGTAGGTCCCCTTCGAGCTGTAGGTGTGACTCACAGTCTTCCCCGAGCCCGTCGACCCGTCGCCGAAATCCCATTCGTAGCTGCTGATCGAGCCGTCGGGGTCCGACGAGCCCGACGCGTCGAACGTGGCCGCCTTTCCGGGCGCGGGCATCGATGGATCGACCGCAAACGACGCAGTCGGCACCTCGTTGGGATCGCCCACCGTGAGCGTCGAAGTCGTGGATGCGGTCTTGCCGCCATCGTCGGTCACCGTCAGTTCGACGGTGTACTTCCCGACGGCGTCGTAGGTGTGGCTCGCGGTCTTTCCGGTCCCCGAGGTGCCGTCGCCGAAGGTCCACTCGTAGGACGCGATCGAGCCGTCGTCCGAGGAGCCCGACGCGTCGAACGTGACCGACGCGCCCGGGCCGGGTGCGGATGGACTCACCGTGAACGAGACGATCGGCATTTCGTTGGCGGGCCCGCAGTCGCCCTGTTTGGTCCAGACGTTCTCGCTGGCGGCGGGTGCAGTCCCTTTGGTCCACCATTCGGCGCTCCAAAGTGACCCCTCGTAGGTCACCTGATCGCCGCCCGAGTAGGCAGTGTTCGCATCGTACGCCGAAACGCCGCTGCAGTCAGTGGCGCTCGCCTCACTGCCGGAGCCACCGTTGGCGCTACAGTCGCCCTGTTTGGTCCAGGCGTTCTCACTCGCGGCGGGTGCGGTACCCTTGGTCCACCATTCGGCGGTCCAGAGCGATCCGTCGTAGGTCACCTGATCACCACCCGAATAGGCGGTCCCCGAGTCGTACGCCGGGATGCCGCTGCAGTCGGCCGCCGCTGCGATCCCACTGAGGCCGTATGCCGCGATGGGAACTGTCGATACTTTTCGCAACAGATCGCGTCGTGAATCGTTCATGATTCGTGGTTCGTGTTTTGTGGTTGTCGTGGTTGGTTGGCGAGCGATACTATTTCGAGACGCCGTTGTAGATCCCCGAGAACGCGTAGGGGTTCTGGGAGATCCCGCTACAGGTCGCCGAAACCGAGCCGTCCGCACAGCCGCCGTTGTCCCGATCGAGCGACCAGAACGACACGAGACCGATCCCCTTTTTCTGCACGAACGACGCTACCTCGCGCGCGTCGTCGAGGTGGTGGGTGCCGCCCGCGTTGTTCACCCCGATCATCGGGGTGATGCCCACCATGCTCCAGGCCGCCGCCGACGAGAGGCCGGGGAAGATGGACATGAGATCGTCGTGGGTGCCGTTCGCGGTGTCCTTGACGGTGCTCGCGGTCGGCGCGACCCAGCCGTAGTTCATCGTCATCACGTTGACGAACTCCAGATCGACCCCGTGGCTCTTGGCGTTCTCGACGATGTACGTGCCGTGGCTGGTCAGTCCCGTCGTGCGAGCCCGGAGTGTGTAGGACACCTTCAGATCGGGGTTGGTTTTCTGAAGTTCGGCGAGCGCCTGGTTGCGCCGATCCACGGCGGCCTCGTTGACCGACTCCACGTCGAAGTCGAGGTGAGTCACGCCGTAGGTGTCGATCACCGTCTGGTACTCGGCCTTGATAGCGCCCACGCTCGTGATACTCTGTGCGATCGGCGTGCCGACCGCGCCGCCGAAGGAGATGATCACTGTGCCGCCGGTGTCCTGGTAGGCCTGGATCTCGCTTTTCATGCCTGCCTCGCCGACCAGCATGTCGGGCGCGCCGTCCCACGCCGCGTTCCCGTTGCCGTCCGACAGCACGAACGCCGCCGTCACAGCGTCGTTTCCGGCCTGTTTCGCGTGGTCAACCAGGCTCGTGCCCGGCTGGGTCGTCATGTGCCCGTACGGCGCGAACACGGTCTTGCCGGTCGGCTCGCTGCCGCCACCACCGCCCGCGGTCTCGACCGTGACCGTCGACGAGGACGACGCACTCGCGCCGGCGTCGTCGGTGACCGTCAGCGTGACGGTGTAGTTACCGCTTGACGCGTACGCGTGCGAAACCGTCTGGCCGGTCGCGGTCGCGCCGTCGCCAAACGCCCACTCGTAGGACGTGATCGAGCCGTCCGCATCCGACGAGCCGGCCGCATCGAACGTGACCGACTCGTTGGGCGTCACCGTCGCCGACGAGGTGGTGAACGCGGCGGTGGGAGCCTGATTACCGTTGCCACCACCACCGCTACCGCTACAGTCGCCGACCTTCGTCCAGACGTTCTTGCTCACCGCCGGCTCCCGACCTCTTGTCCACCATTCGGCCTCCCACAGCGCGCCGTCGTGAACGACTCTGTTACCCCCGTTGTAGGTCGCCCCCGACTCCCACTGTGGATAGCTGGCGCAGTCGGCCGCCGAGGCCACGCCACTGGTACCGACCGCCAGCGCCGACAGCCCCGCTACCTTGCGTAGCACGTTTCGTCGTGTCTGTGTCATGGTCGTTGTCTCCTGCCGTCGTGTCGTTTGTCGGGTGATACGTCGTCCATTGGCCGGCCGCCGTCACGCCGACGACGGCAGGCCCGGCCGGGTTCGATTACCTGTTGAGCGTGTTCCAGAGCGTCGTGATGAGTTTCCCGTCCTTGGTGTCCCCACCGATGGCCCACAGCATCGTGCCGCCGTAGCTCGAACTGCTGAGCCACTCCATCTTCTTCCGGATGGATTTCTGAGTCGGATGCGAGATCATCAGCCCCTTGCTCGGGTTGTAGCTCCACGACGAGACCGCCACGTCGTCGTAGTAGGTCGTCCAGTCGCTGCTGCCGAGGTCGACCGGATTGCTCCCGGTCCGCCCGTTGCCGATCAGATCGAACGCCTCCCAGATCCCGCCGAGGTTCGTCCCGCCGTCGCCGAACGTGGGGTACGAACCGTCGCCGCTGGCGTCCTTGCCCTCGCCGGTGTACTCCTGGAACAGCCCGTCGTCCGTCCCGTTCCCGAAGTCACCCTTGGGTGGTTTGACGCCCGACCAGCTCCGCCCGTAGAACGGCACAGCCATGTTGAGCTGGGCCGGATTCCAGCCCTGGGCCTCGTACCAACTGAGCGCGGACGAGGCGTTGAACTCGCTGGGGTTCTTGTTCGGACTGTTGGGATTTGCCTTGAGGGGCGACTGGTGGCCCGTGTACTGGCTGAAGATGCCCCGGTAGTCGAACGTCATCACGCTGGTGTAGTCGAGCAGGTTCGAGAGCTTCCCGTGCTCGAGCCCCTTCACGATCTCTGGGTTCGCGCTCATCGCCGCCGAGAGCACGTAGGGCTCGCTCCGGTTGGGATCGTTGGCCGCGGCCTCGTCGAGTGCGTCCCGAACCGCCTTCACCAGCTTCGTGAACGCCTTCTGATCGCCGGGCTGGGAGACGTTATCGATGTCACACACCGGTGACGCCGAGGTGCAGCCACCTCCGCCGGGGTACTCCCAGTCGAGGTCGATACCGTCGAGACCGTAGCTCTCCACGAGCTCGACGCAGTCTTGAGCGAATATCTTGCGCTTGTCGGGGTCCTGGGCTACGTAGGAGAAGTACTCCGAGTCACCCCACCCGCCCACCGACGCGATGAAGTTGGTGTTGTCGCGCATCTGGGCCTGGGCGCTGAACGCCTTGTCACCGACGTTCTGCCAGTCCTCGACCGCTCCCTGCTTCAGGAAGCTCCCTTCGTTGCCGTTGTGCATGAACCGCGAGCCGTAGAAGTCCTGGCCGCCGTTGGCGTGCAGGAACTCCAGCGACCCGTCCTTCTCGGGACGCAAGAATGCGTACTGCACGTCGGTGACCTTGTCGTACGGGATCATGTCCGGCGTGTACTCGCGCTGGTACTGCGCCCACTGCCGCCAGTACGCGATCACGCGCTTCTTGCCGCTACCGCCGCTGTTCGATTGGACGTTGACCGTCCTCGTGAACGTCGCGCTCGCGCCCGCGTCGTCGGTGACCGTGAGCGTCACCGTGTACTCACCCGCGGAGTTGTAGGTGTGACTCACGGACTGACCGGTAGCGGTCGCGCCGTCACCGAACTTCCACTCGTAGCTGCCGATCGAGCCGTCCGCATCCGACGAACCCGACGCGTCGAACGTGACCGACGTCCCTGGCGTGGGGAACGACTCGGATGCGGTGAACGTAGCGCTCGGCGCGGTGTTGCCGCCACCGCCACCACCGCCACCGCCGCCGCCGCCGGACCCACAGTCGCCCTGTTTGGTCCAGACGTTTTCGCTCGTGGCAGGTGCGGTACCTTTCGTCCACCACTCGGCGCTCCAGAGTGACCCCTCGTAGGTCACCTGATCGCCGCCGGAGTAGGCAGTCCCCGAGTCGTACGCCGAGACGCTGCTGCAGTCCGTGGTCCCGCTGCTTTCGTTCCCTCCACCGCTGGCGGGATCGGTTTTCGTCCACGCGTCCGCGCTCTCGGCCGGTTCGGTACCTTTGGTCCACCACTCCGCCTCCCAGACGGAGCCGTTGTGGGTAACGCGATCTCCGCCGCTGTACGCAGTGCTCGCGTCCCATGCGGGGTACTGCGACTGTGCGGCGACCGTCGCACCTGTGCCGGCAGCCGCGGCGAGCAGCGCCGACGTCGTCCGAAGGATGTTGCGCCTGGTTCGTTCGATTGGTTGTCGTGACATGGTTGTGGTCGATCGAGACGGCGGCATCGGATCGGTCGTCGTCCGATTCACGATCGCCGAACTCGCATCCGGTCCGCTTGCTTGCCCCCGTCATCCTTCGTACACGGCCAGGTAATAAATAGTTTTTCTAGCTATAGAATCAATTTTTTCTTGTCCTATATCTTCGTTCAGCGGTCACAGGACGAACAACTACGGTGGCTCGATTCCGGTTCCGACAGTAGCTCGTGGCGGTCAGTGGTGCTTCCGAAGCTTTACACCGGCGAACCGCACTGATCGTGCGGCCAGTGACCACGAGCACAGACATGCTAACACAGTACGATATACCACCGACTAGTATATAATCGTTTCCATGGATAGATAGATAGTTTATCGCTGTACTGGCTGCATTTTTGAGGGAGAGACGGCCACTGCTGTCACTGCTGTCACTGCTGTGCTTACGGCCGAACGATTGTCGATCGTTGTCGTTTCGATGGAGCGGAGAAGACACCCCCTCTCTCAGCCGTACACCACGGAGAGATACGGTGACTGGTATCGTGTGGTGCCCACCGTCAGCAGTCGCTGCTTCGTGTTCCGAGCATGCGTGTGTAGTGGTTCGCCCCGGGCAGGATACAGTCGAGATGACGTGTGCGATCAGACGGAGTTCGTGCCGGACAGTTCGCGAACGGCGGAATCGTAGGCGATCCACCGCTCGAAACCGAACTGTTCGTAGTAGCCGGGGAGATCGGTCCAGTCGATCACCGCGGCCTCGTAGCCCGCGTCCCGCAGCCGACAGACGATCTCGCTGATCATGTACAGTCCCCACCCGCGACCGCGGTAGTCCGCGTGAACCCCGAGTGGGCCGACACCGCAGTGCGCGTCGGCGAGTCGCCACCCCCAGTTCACGTTCGCGCCGCGATACGCGCCGTCGTGGCGGTTCGAGCGGGCGAAACCGACCACGCCGCCCTCGTACAGCAGCACCCAGTAGTCCTCGGGGCCACCTGGAACCCGACAGATGTTCCCTGCTTCGTAGTGCCATCGACCAGGAAACTGATCGGCGAGGAAGGACTGCAGCGCCGACTCGTGATCGGTCGCCCGTTCGACCCCCAGTCCGGGCCACTCGCGGCCGGTCGCCAGAGCGGCGTCCGGCGGCGTGAATTCGGTGATGGTCCGCTGGAGGTCGTACACGACGTCGTCGGTGTCGATCGCGAACCCGGCCGCCGTCAGCACGTCGCGATACGTCGGATTGGCGGTGTTCGGCACACCCGCGACGAAGTTCTGTGGATCGCCGCCGAAGCGGAGTCGTGCCGCGCCACTCTCGATCGCCGTCTCGCCGATCGTGGTCAGCAGCTCCTCGGCGATCGGTCGACCACGATCGGCATCAGCGTCGAACGCGAACAGCGAGAGCCACGCGGTATCGGTCACGTCGTAGCCGTCGACCGAGCGAGTGAGCCGTTTCAGCACGCCGAACGCGACCAGTTCCTCACCGGCGTATCCTCCATAACACCGGACATCGAGCCCGGAAAACGGCGCGAAAACGTTAGCCGTGAGACGATCGCTGATCCGGAGGTCCGGGTGCTGGTCGTTCCAGAGCGAGATGCCATCGCGGATCGCCGCACGATCCGTGAGTCGCTCGACGGTAGCCGTCATACCACGTCTCCGGCGATCGCTCGTATAACGTTGGTGCTTACGGTACTGTCGCCGAATTTCCGTTCGTGCTTTCCGATCATCCTGTGGGCCACCGAAATTGCGGTCTGCCGTTCAGACCGTGTCGAACTCGACGACGGTCTTGATCGTCTCGTCGCTGGTTTCGAAGGCGGCCGGGGCTGCTGCCGGTTCGTGGACGCCGGTAATGAGATCATCCACGAGCCAGTCGGGAAACGCCGAAAGCGAGTCGATCGCGGCCTCGTAATGGCGCACGTTCGAGTTGACGCTGCCGAACAGGGCCTTGTTCTGGAGCACTATTTCGCGGTGGAATGCACCCCCATCGATCTCGAACGTCCAGTCGTCGGGAATCCCGAGCAGCGCGCCCACACCGTTGGAACGGAGCGCGTGGACGGTTTCGAAGGCGTGTTTCGCATAACCGGTCGCCTCGTACACGAAATCCATCGGTTCGTGGGCGTCGGGGATCGCCGCCACCGGCGTCTCGCGCGAATCGACGTAGGTCGCGCCGAGCCGTTCGATGATGTCGATCGTGGGGTCCGGACGATCCCGCCGTCCCAGACAGTACGTCCGGGAGAAATCCGTCGGTTCACTCGCCAACATTGCGAGGGTCAGCAGTCCGAGCGGGCCGTTCCCGAGCACGAGGCCGGTTTCCGGCGTCCACTCGAACGCCGACCGCGTCGCGTGGGCGTGTTCGAGCGCTTTCTCGGTGTTACTGATCGGTTCGACGAGAAAACCCGATTCGGCGAACGCATCCGGCACCGGAACCAGATATCGTGGTGCGCTCGTGAAGAGCTCGGTCATGTAGCCGTGCGCGCCCACGATCCCGCGCTCGACGTACTGGCCGTCGGGAGCCATATCGGGCTCGCCACGTTCGAAGTACTCGTTGCCATCTTCGCGGGGACGGCGGACCGTCGGGACCACGAGCTGCCCCTCGTCGAGATCGGTGCCGTTCGCGTCCGCCACGACCGCAACCGCCTCGTGGCCGAGGATCTGATACTCGTCGCCGTCGGGGAACCCCCCGTGGTTGCCCTCGATGACCTCGTGATCGGTCCCGTCGATGCCGACCCGCAGCGTCCGAAGCAGCGCTTCCCCCGGCTCGGGCGTCGGCTCGTCGACCTCGATGACCGTGGGTTCGGTTTCGCCCTGCCGGACGACGACGGCCTTCATCCGTCGTCACCGTTCCTCGCACACTCTTGACCCCACACTGCTCGGTACATCGCATGCGTGATACCATCCATCGTGCCCAGTTCCGCGTACCGACAAATAAATCCTCTGACGATGGCGGGATGAACGGATCACGTCCGACTCTCCCATCGAACGGATGCGGAACGTCGTGTTCACCGCGTCTGTTTCGACAGGGTGAACGGGTCCGATGGCGGCTTCCCCGACCACCGCCGCTGCTTCCTCGCTCGACGAACACGTACTTCGTCAACCGGTCCCGTTCACAACTGCCTCGGCGTTTCGGCCGCCTGTCGATCGGTTGTTCACTATGAGTGGACAACTACTCCGCGGCGAGAAAGCGCTTCGTCACCTCGTTGGCCGCGCTCAGGAGAATCCCGGGGATGTCCTCCTCGATACGCTTGCTCGAGAGTCGCTCGGCACTGCCTGCGACGTAGATCGCCACGTTCGGGGTGAGATCGGTGAGCGGTACGGCGACGCTGTTGACGCCCTCGTACTGTTCTTCGCGTTCGATGGCGACGCCACGCTCGCTGACGCGTCGGACGGCGTTCATGAGGTGTTCCACATCGGTGATCGTGTTCTGGGTCCGCGGCGGAAGGCCGAGCTCCGCGACGATCGACTCGGCGTATGAATCCGAGCACTGCGAGAGTATCGCCTTCCCAGGAGCGCTGCAGTGTGGGTGTTTCGAGGTGCCGGCCGCGCTGATCGCGCTATCGCTGCGCGAATCCCAGTAGAGGTCCGCCACGCGACCCCGACTCTCGACCGCGATACCGGCCGTTTCGTCGGTTAGCTCCGCCAATCGTTCGATCTGTGGCTTCGCCGCGGGGTAGAGGTCGGTCCGTGCGAGCGAGTGCTGCCCGAGATCCACCATCCGGGCTCCCAGTGCGTACGTTCCGTCGTCACGCTCCAAATATCCGAGCTCCACGAGCGTGTTGAGATGTTTGTACACGGTGCTTTTCGGCATCTCACACGCAGTTGCCACCTCCGTCACGCCGGCGGTGCCGCCGCGTTCGGCGACCGTCGCCAGCAGCGAAAACGCTGTCCGCACCGCACCGACCGTGTTTGGCGACCCGTTCGATTCCATACCGTGGTTTCTCGTCCGGACGCATAACGTTCACGAAGAGTGGACGGCCGTCCGCGCTTCCCGTCGACCTGGCACTTATCCCTCGGCCGTTCGATCACGACGTATGATAGGCACACACCGTGATCCGGAACGGATCCGTTCCAATCTGTGTCGAGTGCTTCAGTTTTACTGGCCCGACGTCGTGGATCGACGGTTCGGCGGCTACATCGCCCAGCTCGACGAACGCGACGGCCACGTCTACGATGGTCGCTCGAAACACCTCGTCGCGACGTGCCGCGCCATCCACAACTTCGCGATCGGCGTCGCGATCGACGGGCCGACGTACTGTCGTGCGGCCGCCGAGCACGGGCTCCACTTCCTCCGGCACGTCCTGTGGGACGCCGACAACGAGGGGTACGACTGGCTTCTTTCCGGGCGCGAGACGGCCGACGACACGCGCCACTGCTACGGCCACGCGTTCGCCGTCCTCGCGACCGCGCGTGCGGTCGAGGTCGGACTCCCCGATGCGGACGCGGAACTGGAGCGCGCCCTCGGCGTTCTGAACGGCCGCTTCTTCGAACCCGAGTACGGGCTCTACGCGGACGCGGCGACCGGGGACTGGAGCGACTACCAGTCCTACAGGGGACAGAACGCGAACATGCACGCGTGCGAGGCGATGCTCGCGGCGTACGAGGCAACCGGCAACGAGACTCACCTCGATCGTGCCACCACCGTTGCCCGATCGCTCGTTTGCGATCGTGCGGACGAGGCCGGCCGTGTCTGGGAACATTACACCCCGGAGTGGGAGCCCGATTTCGCGTACAACCGCGACGAGCCCGACCACCTGTTTCGTCCGTGGGGGTACCAGCCGGGCCACCACGCCGAATGGGCGAAGCTCCTCTGTCACCTCGCCGAACACCGCGACGACGACTGGCTCGTACCGCGCGCGATGGAGCTGTTCGACACCGCCGTCGAAATCGGTTGGGACGACGACCACGGCGGGTTCCACTACACGGTTGATCGGAGCGGCGAACCGGTCGTGGCCGAGAAGTACGGGTGGGCGCTGGCCGAAGGGATCGGCGCAGCCGCTCGTCTCGCGGTTCACGACGAGACGTATCTCGAGTGGTACGACCGTCTCCAGCGGTGTGCGACCGAGCACGTCGTCAACCCACGGTTCGGGAACTGGTACGAGCGCCTGGACTCCGACTGGAGTCGAGACGGACCGAACCACGGAACTGCGGTCGAACCCGGCTATCATCCGATCGCCAACCACTACGCAGCGATGACCGTGTTCAAGCAGCACGGCGAACTCCGATAGCGAACGGAGCGCTCGATCCGATCGTACACACAGTGTGAACGTACGACGTGCCAACACACAACTGGCCGAGAGCCCTCCGCAGGTCGATATCGTAACGCGAACCCAGAGAGTAACAATGATATAGCTGTTATTTGAGTCGATCATCGACGAACCAGCCGACTTGTTTGTCGCTCAAACGGGTGCGTCTGCTTCGGATCGGAGTGTCGTGGCGCGACACGCACGATCCACGGTTCGAAACGGTACTGTATCGACCGTGTTCCCGTCTCGGCGGTGCTCGTCCACTATCGAGAAACGATCGTTTACGGTAGTCCCTGGTGGATGCCGGAGCTCCTGTGTCGGAGATGTTCGGGGAACCCCTATCTCATGGACGACATCGATCGTGAACGATCGGGGTTCGTGCCATCGACTACCGTTCACCCTGTGTGGACGAACGTGTCGAAACCCGCGTCTACGGGTCGGTCGTTCGCCCCACCGACTGGTTGGAGGGGGAGACGAGATCGAACGAGCCGATCGACGATCGGGACGTAGACGGGATGGGATTGACCTCGGTCACGATGGCGAACGTCTCGTGGGGTGGATTACTGTCGTCGGAGCGCAGCGGCTTTCGGGTCGTTCGGTGCCGACTACCCCAATCACAACGATTATGATTACCGGCAGTATGAGTGTGTACACCGCAATCAACAATGAGTGAGGACGATTCCATCTACCGCGAGCTAGACGTGACGCCCGTCGTGAACGCAGCGGGGACGAAGACCCGCATCGGTGGGAGCCGGATTCGACCTGGCGCGCTCGACGCCATGCGGCGGGCTGCCGACGAGTTCGTCGAGATCGGCGATCTCGAAGCACGAGCCTCAACGGCGATCGCCGACGTCACGGGTGCGGAGGCCGGCTACGTCACCAGCGGGGCCAGCGCGGGACTGTTGCTGTGTGCGGCGGCCGCCATCGTGGGCCGTGACGTCGGCGTGATGAACGCCCTCCCGGACACGGCCGACGTGCCGAGCGAGATCGTCATGCCCCGCACTCACCGGACGGGCTACGACCACGCGTTCCGGACCGCTGGCGCGACGATCGTCGACGTCGGGACCAACGATCGCCACCTCGGTACTGGCGCAACCGACGTCGAGCCGTGGCAGCTCGATCGCGCGATCACCGACGAAACCGTCGCCGTCGGCTACATGCAGAAATCCTACACTCAGCCGTCGCTGTCGTCGGTCGTCGCGGTCGCCCACGAGAACGACGTCCCGGTGATCGTCGACGCCGCAGCGGAGGTCCCGCCGCGCGAGAACCTCTCGGCGTTCGTGGAGACGGGTGCGGACATGGTGGTGTTCAGCGGTGGCAAGGGGATCCGTGGCCCCCAAACTACTGGATTCGTCGCGGGCAAGCGCGAGTACGTCGCGTCGATCGCGGCCCAGCACCTCGACATGCACGTCGCGAACGATCTCTGGGATCCGCCAACCGACCTCATCGACCGGGAACGGCTCGACGGCGTGCCGCGTCAGGGAATCGGCCGACCGCTGAAGGTCGGGAAGGAAGAGCTCGTCGGCGCGATCCGCGCACTCGAACTGTTCGTCGCGGAGGATCACGGCCAGCTCGAAGCGGGGTGGATCGATCTCGCCGAGGCGATGGCGGAGCGACTCGCCGAGACCGGGCTCGGTGTGCATGTGACGAGCCCCAACGGCACCAGCGTCGCCCCGGAGATCGTCGTCGACGTCGAGGCGACCGGTATCGGGACGAACGCCACGGAACTCGCACGCACGCTCCGCGACGAAGATCCTCGGGTGTACGTCGGCACCGACGATCTCCCTGACGGCGAAATCGTCGTGAATCCGATGTGTCTCGATCAGAACGAGGCCGAGTACGTGATCGATCGCATCGTCGCGAACGTCGAGTAGCGTCAATCCACGATCGAAACCCATTCTCCCAACGCTTCGTCGATCACAAACTATTTGGTGCCGGTTTCCGCATTCACTGTATGCACGTGGTAGCAGTTGTCGCCCATCCAGACGATGCCGACATCTTCTGTGGTGGAACGCTCGCGAAACACGCAGCCCGCGGCGACCGGGTATCGATCGCCCACATGACCCGCGGCGAGTACGGCGGTCTCGGGACCGATACTGAGGCGGAGATCGCCGACGCCCGCGAGAAGGAGGCTCGCGCGTCCGGCGAGGTGCTCGGGGCCGACGCGGTGGAGTTCCTCGGGTTCGAGGACGGACGTATCACTTACTCGCTCGACAACCGACTGCGGATCGTCGACGCGCTCCGACGGTACGATCCCGACGTGGTTCTCACGCATTTCCGCGACGATATGCATCCCGATCATCGAGCCACCTCCCGGCTGGTGACGGACGCGTACTACATGGCGTCGCTCCCGCTCGCCGAAACCGACCACGAACCGTGTGATCCGGACAACGTCTACTACTTCGGGAAACCCACTGCCGAGTTCGAGCCATCGACGTTCGTCGACATCAGCGAGCACATCGATCGGAAGCTCAGAGCGATCGAACAGCACGAATCCCAGATCGCCTTCCTCGCCGAACACGGCGGGATCGACGCCGAGTTCGACAACCTCCTCGACGGGATCTACGCCGAGGGGGTCGTGCTCGGCAAACGGACCGGCGTCGGGAGCGCCGAAGGGTTCGCCCCGCTCCACGAGCGTGCGCGCGAGTATCTCGGGTGAACTGCCGGCCATCTCACGCCTGTGTGAACCGCCGGCTATCTCGCCTCCGTGCGAGCCACCGGTCATCGATCGTGCCGCCACGGATCGGTAGCGTTTTGGGACGTGTCGCTGGTAGAGTATCCACTGTCGCATCGCGACAGACCCACCATGCACGAACTCGAAACCGACGACGCACCGGCAAGTATCGGCCCGTTCTCGCAGGGAATCGTCGAGGGCGACACGATCTACGTTTCGGGACAGGGACCAGTCGATCCCGACACCGGCGACGTGATCGAAGGGTCGCCCGGTGAACAGACCAGACGCACGCTCGAAAACGTCGACGCGGTCCTGCGGGCTGCGGACGCCAGCCTCGACGACATCGTGAAGACGACGGTCTATCTCAAGGACATGCGCTACTACGACGAGGTCAACGACGTCTACGGCGAGCTCCTCTCGGAGCCGTATCCCGCGCGCAGCGCGTTCGAAGTGGTGAAACTCCCCGTCGATATCGACGTCGAGATCGAAGCGATGGCAGCGGTCCCCGAAACCGGCGGTCCTGACTGACGACGGGGATCGCCACGCACGCCGCTGCGGTTCGCGCTACTGTGAGACTGTGCTACCGCCGAACCCGTTCGGCTGAACGCACCTCCTTCCGGACGCTAGGGCGGACTCGATGGCCGTCGCAGCGATGTCGGTCGAACACCGTAGCATTAAGACACTATGGGCAGACCATCCCGTATGCAAATCACCGGTTACGAACTGTACGAAGTCCCGCCGCGCTGGCTCTTCCTCAAGATCGAGACGAGCACGGGGCTGGTGGGGTGGGGCGAGCCGATCGTCGAGGGGCGCGCGAAGACGGTACGAACGGCGGTCGAGGAACTGCTCGACAGCTACCTCGTCGGCAAGGACCCGCTCCGCATCGAGGACCACTGGCAGGCGATGTACCGCGGCGGGTTCTACCGTGGTGGCCCGATCTTGATGAGCGCGATCGCGGGCGTCGACCAGGCGCTCTGGGACATCAAGGGTCGTCACTACGAGGCTCCGGTCTACGATCTGCTCGGTGGCAAGAGCCGGGAGAGGATTCGGGTGTACAAGTGGATCGGCGGGGATCGACCGGGTGACGTCGCAAGCGAGGCGACCCGGCTCGCGGAGGCCGGCTACACCGCCTTGAAGATGGACGCAACCAACCAGACCCGCCACGTCGAGGGGCGCGAGGTGCTAGAGGGGATCGTCTCGCGGATCGAGCACGTTCGGAGCGAGGTCGACGACGCGGTGGACATGGCGGTCGACTGTCGCGGTCGGGTCTCGAAGTCGATGGCGAAGACGTTGACCCGCCGGCTGACCGAGTTCGACCTGCTGTTCGTCGAGGAGCCGGTGTTGCCGGAGAACCTCGAATACCTCCCCGTGATCGCGAACCAGTCGGGCACTCCGCTCGCCGCGGGCGAACGGCTCTACTCGCGGTGGGACTACCAGCCGGTGTTCGAGGACGGCGCGATCGACGTGATCCAACCCGACGTCTCCCACGCTGGCGGCATCTCCGAGATGCGTCGACTGGCGAGCGCCGCCGAGACCCACGATGTCGCGGTCGCGCCCAACTGCCCGCTCGGGCCGATCGCGCTCGCGTCCTCGCTCCAGGTCGTGACCCACGCCCCGAACTTCCTCGTTCAGGATCACGGGTTCGACGTCCATTCGGACGCGCGGGGGCCCGCCCACGAGTACCTCGCGGGAGAGTCGCCGTTCGTGTTCGACGACGGCTATCTCGACACGCTCGACGGCCCTGGACTGGGTATCGAGATCGACGAGTCGGTGGTCGCGGAGAAATCCGCGATGGAGACCGACTGGCACAACCCCATCTGGCGGCACGAGGACGGCAGCATCGCCGACTGGTGACCGCGAGGATCGTGTCGGAGTTGGTACGGACTTACTGGATCACTGACATCCTCACCGAGCGTTCCGCTGATCGGTCCTGGTGAACGGGTTCGCCATCGACCGCGTGGCGTCACTCAACCCAGCCGCGGTAGGCGGTGTTGATCTCGATGACGCCGGCGACGTTCTGGAGAGCCTGGGGGAACTCCTCCTCAAAGATTTCGTCCGAGATGTTCGCGGTGGAACTGCTCACGCTGAGCGCGCCGAGGAGGCCCCCGGCGTCGGTGACGAGGGGGGTCGAAACACACCGGACGCCCTCGAACTGTTCGTTATCGTCAAACGCGATCCCCCGGGAACGGACGTCGGCTATCTCCGCGCGCAGGGTCGCCGGGTCCACGATGGTGTTTCGGGTGTGTCGCGTCAGCTCTCCTCGTTCGAGGAACCCATCGAGGGACGAGTCGTCAAGGGCGGCGAGCATCGCCTTCCCCGCGGCGGTGCTATGGAGATCCTCGCGCGTGCCGAGCGTGGTTGGGATCTCCTCGGGAGGGCGTTCCGAGGACTGATACAGCGTGACGGCGTACCCGTTGCGCTCGACGACGAGTCGGGCGGTCTCGCCGGTGGTGGCCGCGAGCCTGTCGACGCCTTCCTTTCCGGACTGAAACACCGCCTCGCGCTCGCGGGCCGCGCCGCCATACGAGAGCGGCCGGAGGCCGAGGCGGTAGGTTCCATCGACCTGCTGGACGAACCCGTGTCGCCGGAGGGTCGTCAAGTAGTGATGGACGGTGGCCTTCGAGAGACCGACCGCCTCGCCCAACTCCGTGACCCCTGCGGTCTCCCGAGCGAGGAGTTCGTCGAGGATGCGAACCGCGTTGTCGACCGAGTTGATCGTCTTCGCGCCGTCGGCGTCCGGGGTCATGTCGGGGGTTGTGCGTGTCGATATAAATATCCGGCCCTCGTCGCGGGTCGTGATTCACTCGCTTTCGGCATAGATACAGTCGACGACGTGCTGGACGGCGAGCGCCTGTTCGGTGGTGTTCATCGATGGTGGAGCGTCCTCGGTGATCGCCGTCGTGAACGCGCGCAACTGCTCTCGGTACGGATCGTTCGAGTTCACCGTGACGGAAGCGTCGAGGTAGTGATCCATGCCGCCCGTGTTTGCGCCGTAAAATCGGAGGCTCTGGTCGACCTCGGCCATACCGTTGAGGCGATCGGTGATGTCGAGTACCGCGCCACCCTCGGTGCCGTAGAGCTGGTATCTGTGGACCGACTCGGCGTTGGCCGCCCACGCGACTTCGAGCGTTGCGGTGGTCCCGTCCTCGTAGGTCAAAAATCCCGACGCCGAGTCCTCGACGTCGAACATGTTCGCGTCGGCGTCCTCGCCCCACATGTCGAGGTAGGCGTAGGATTCGCGGTGGCCGAAGTCCTGACGCGTCGTGGCGGCGACGTCGTCGATCACCGGCGCGTCGAGAAAGTGGTCGAGGAGGTCGATCAAGTGAATGCCGATATCGATCACCGCGCCGCCGCCGGCGATCTCCGAGGAGGTGTACCACGACCCGCGACCCGGCACCCCACGCCGCCGGATGTACGCCGCCTGAACGTGCCTGATCTCTCCGAGGTATCCCTCGTCGATGTACCACTTGAGGACCTTACAGACGTTCAAAAATCGGTTTTGGAAGCCGACCATGCAGAGACAGTCCGTTTCGCGCGCGATCTCGGCGATCCGTTCGGCGCTTTCGAGGGTGTGAGCCAGTGGCTTCTCGACAAACACGTCGAACCCGCGCTCCATCGCTGCCGTGGCGACCGGCTCGTGGAATTTGTTCGGTGTCGTGACGAGAACGCCATCGAGGTCGCGTTCGAAGAGTTCGGCGGGGCGTTCGAACACCCCGGTACCGACGCGGCGCTCGAACTCCTTGCGGGCGTCCGGGCTCGCGTCCGAACCGTAGACGGTGTGGCCGAACTCGGTGAGGATTTCCGCCCGGAGGAGACCGTAGGTCCCGAGCCCCGCGACCCCGATTTCGAGCGTGTCCTCGGTCATAGCTGAACCTCCGGAGCGAGCGTAATACGGGTTTCGACCATCGAGGTTCGAAAATTGTTTGCCAATATCAAACGAACTGGAAGGGCTTCACACTCACACGGCTCTATTGAATCCGCAGAGGGCAACGGGATTCACGGTTTGAGGGCTAGTTCGAGGTTGTAGACCGCGGCGGTGAGCGTGATCTCGCGGAACTGGCGGTACCATGCTCGCGCTCGGACGGCGGAGCCGTACGAGCGCTTGATCACCGAGTTCACGGTCTCACAGATCGACCGCTGGTTGTAGAGTTCGTCCTCGATCCGCGCGTTGTGTGCGTGATCGTACGGCGCGAAGACACGGTGTTTGATCAGTGGACGCACGTCTTCGGCATGCAACTCCTCGCGGAAGCTCATATCATCGTATCCCTTGTCGGCGGCCAGACTGAGCAGGTCGCCTGCGTTCCGCAGGGCGACCTGCGGGCCAACGTTCGTTCCGTTGGGCCACTTCGCACTACAGTGAACGTCGATAACCGCGCCCTGCGCGGTATCGACGAGAAACGTGGCCTGAACGGTCTGTACATCTCGCTCACACCGCTTGAGATAGTGACTCGATGCTTCTCTGCGGTCGAAGTAGGTGGCATCGATGGCGGCGTGACCGGACTGGTCGAGCAGCTCCGACGAGAGTCGGAGCAGCTCTCGCCAGACAGTCATCGGCGCTCGATCAAGGGACCTGCACAGCGCAGATGGACCAAGGAACTCGCCGCGCTCGAGGACGAGCGCGGCTCGTACGCGTTCCATCTCTTCAGCCCAATCGAGGACTTCGACGAGTGTCGCGTCCATGTGTTCGCGGAGAAAGTGCAAGACGGCGTGCTTCCAGCCGGCAACTCCGTTGCCGGCGGGATGGCTGATCTGCATCAGCGCTGCATCAGTAAGTTTTCGTGCGATCGAGACAGCCTGTTTGACGAAGCGGAAGAGAATCTTCTGCACAAAGACTCCTCTTCCGCTTCGTCTCAATCGTTCTGACGACTCACCCCGACGCCGTCGGCGGATTCAATAGAGCCCACTCACACAGACACACCCGTCATGACATCTCGATTCAAAAAAAACGTCGCGGCGGGTCAGTCGATTGCCACGGCATTTATTCGGTCCAAAGTAAATCTTTTACCGATTCGACCCCAACCATCGTGCATGGCTACCACATCAACGGCGCACGACGAACGGGCCTACATCGACGGGCAGTGGGAGAGCGGCGACGGCGTCATCGAAGTAAATGATCTCGCCGAGGGTGGCGTATTCGCCCGAATCACCGCAACGAGCCCGCTCCAGGCCGAAGCAGCGCTCGATGCGGCAGAGGGTGCACAGCCATCGATGGCCGCCTCGACGATTCCCGAGCGGGTGGCGTGGCTCGAAGCCATCGCCGCAGGCCTGCGCGACCGGAAGGACGAACTCGCAGACGTGATCGTTCGCGAGGCGGGCAAGCCGATCGCGAGCGCGCGCGGCGAGGTCGAGTCGGCCGCCGAGCGATTCGAGCGCGCGGTCGAGGAGGCCCGAGGGCTAAAGGGCGAGTTCCGGCCGGGGACGACCGCCGGGCACGAGGGTTGGGAGGCGATCACCAAGCCCGAACCCCGCGGAACCGTGCTCTGCATCACGCCGTACAACTACCCGCTTTCGACGACCGCGCTCCAGGTCGCGCCCGCGCTCGCGGCCGGCAACAGCGTCGTGCTCAAACCTGCGAGCAAAACCCCCGTGAGCGCCGCGATCCTGACCGACGTCATCGCTGCGACCGACGTTCCGGCAGGCGGGTTCAACTTCGTTCCGGGGCACGCGAGCACGATCGGCGACGTGCTCGCTGGTTCGGATCAGATCGATGCGATCGCGATGACCGGCTCGTCGGGCGCAGGCGAACACGTCGCCCGCCAGAGTGGGATCGTGAACCTCCACATGGAGCTCGGGGGCAACGCGCCCGCCGTGGTCTTTCCCGACGCCGACCTCGATGCAGCCGCCGCGGCGTGTGCGAAAGGCGGGCTCAAGTACGCCGGCCAGCGGTGTTCGGCGGTCAGCCGCGTGCTGGTCCACGAGTCGATCCACGACGATCTCGTCGAGCGGATCGAGAGCGAGATGGACGCCTACCCCACCGGCGATCTGTTCGAGGAGGAAACGGCTCTCGGACCGCTCATCAGCGACGAGCAGGCTGACTGGGTCGAGGAGCTCGTCACCGACGCCACCGATCGGGGTGGCGAGATCGTTCGCGGCGGCGGGCGCGACGGCCAGTTCGTCGAGCCGACGCTGCTCGGCGGGGTTCCCGAGACCGCACGCCTCGTCACCGAGGAGCAGTTCGGCCCCGTGATCCCGGTGACGACGTTCGCCGACGAGGACCACGCCATCGAGATCGCCAACGGCACCGACCTCGCACTCGACGGCTGCGTCTTTACGACTGAGTACGACCGCGCGCTCCGGGTTGCCGAACGGATCGACGCCGGCGCAGTCCGGATCAACGGCGCGCCCTCCCACGGTCTCGGCGACATCCCGTTCGGCGGGAACGAGGACTCGGGGATCGGGCGCGAGGGCATCGGGACGAGTATCGAAGGGTTCATTCGATACAAGAGTATCGTGCTCTAACAACACGATGACGCTACACAATCGCACGGTTGAGCGGGACGTTCGGGAACTCGGCGCGCTGGTTGGCGAGGTGCTCGAAACACAGACCTCGACCGACGCGTTCGAGACGGTCGAAGAGCTCCGTACCACCGCCATCGACTACCGCAACGGCGAGATCGACTCGCGCAACGGCCTCGATCGCACACTGGGCGGCCTCGAACCCGAGACCGCCGTCACGGTCGCGCGCGCGTTCACGACCTATTTCGAGATGGTGAACCTCGCCGAGGAACGCGAGCGGGTCCGAGCCATCCGGACCGCCTCCCAAGAGGGATCGCTCGCCGACAGTTTGAGCGCCGCCGTCGAGAGTCTCGCCGACCGCGATCCCGAGGTCGTCGAGCGGATCCTTGGCGACGTGCTGATCGAGCCGACCTTCACTGCTCACCCCACGGAGGCCCACCGCAAGACGGTGAAAGCGAAACTCCGGACCATCGCCGACCACCTCGTCGCACTCGACGAGCGCCGGTTGACCGACACCGAGTGCGCACAGCTCGAGGCCGCACTCGAAGCCCAGGTCACGAGCCTCTGGGGCACCCGCCAGATCCGCGAGCGCCAGCCCGAACCGCTCGATGAGGCGCGAAACGTCCACTGGTATCTCGAGAACACTCTCTTCGATACGACTGGCGAGGTCTACCGCGAGATCGAGGACACGCTCGGGGCGGAGTTCGACGATATCGGAGTGCCCAAACTCTTCGAATTCCGATCGTGGGCCGGCAGCGACCGCGACGGCAACCCCTACGTCACCCCCGAGGTGACGAGCGAGACCCTCGCGCGACAGCGCCGCAGTGTTCTGGAGAAGTATCAGGAAGCGCTCGCCGATCTGTCGAGCGTGCTCGCCCACGACGCCGACCGGCTCGACACGGGCGAGGCGTTCGACGATCGGCTCGCCGCGAACCGCAAGCGCTTCCCCACGCTCGCCGATCAGGCCCGCGAGCGCTACCCCGACGAACCCTACCGTCAGCACCTCCGACTGATGGGCGAGCGTCTCGAACGCATCGGCGACGTCCGCCCGAACGGGTACGACGAGGTGGCCGAGTTCACCGCCGATCTCGACGCGCTGGCGACGAGCCTCCAGGCGAACGGCGGTGAGCGGATCGCCGCGGTCCACGTCGACCCGCTCGAACGCCAGGCCCACACATTTGGATTCTGCCTCGCGGGTCTCGACCTCCGGGATCACCAGGAAAAACACACCGAGGCGATCACTGCGGCACTCGGCCGCGAGGACATCGCCTATGAATCGCTCGACGAGGACGAGCGCGTCGAACTCCTGACCGAGGCCATCCTCCAGGACGCGCCGCTGATCGACGTCACCGATCGCGAGGGATTGTTCGACCCCGCTGCACGCGTGCTCGAACGGTTCGACCGGCTGAACGACTGGCAGCGCGAGTACGGCGCGGACGCCATCGACACCTACTGCATCTCGATGGCGGAGAAGCCGAGTCACGTGCTCGAAGTCCTGTTCCTCGCCGATCAGGCGGGCGCGGTCGAGCTCCCCGAATATTGTGGAATCGATGTCGTGCCGCTGCTCGAAACCGAGGCCGCCCTCGACGGCGCGCGCGAGATCATGGAGACGCTGTTCGACAACGAGGCGTACGGCCAGGCGCTCGCCGCGCGCGGCAACCTCCAGGAAGTGATGTTGGGCTACTCCGACTCGAACAAGGAGAACGGCTTCTTCGCGGCGAACTGGGACCTCTACCGCAACCAGCGCCGACTCGCCGACATCGTGGACGATCACGATGTCGACCTCCGGCTGTTCCACGGCCGTGGTGGCTCGATCTCGCGGGGTGGCGGCCCGATGAACGAGGCGCTGCTTGCGCTGCCGAACGAGACCGTCACCGGCCAGGTCAAGTTCACCGAGCAGGGCGAGGCGATCGCGGAGAAGTACGCCAACCCACGCATCGCCGAGCGCAATCTCGAACAGATGCTGAACGCCCAGATTCGCGCACGGGCGCAGGCGCTCGATCAGCCCAAAGACGACGTGCCGGAGGAGTGGCTCGACGCGGCCGCGACGATCGCCGACGCGGCGCGGACGGCGTATCAGGACCTGCTCACCATGGATGGGTTCGTCTCGTACTTCGAGCAGGCCACGCCCATCACGGTGATCGAGGAGCTCAACATGGGCTCGCGGCCGGCGTCGCGGTCGGGCGAGCGCACCGTTGAGGACCTCCGGGCGATTCCGTGGGTGTTCTCGTGGACCCAGTCGCGGTGCATTCTGCCTGGCTGGTACGGCCTCGGGGCGGGGATCGAGGCCTACCTCGACGAGGGCGGTTCGACGGACACGCTCCAGGCGATGTACGACGACTGGGCCTTTTTCCGGACGACGATCGACAACGCCGCGCTCGCGCTCGCGCGCACCGACATGGAGATCGCGGGTGAGTACGCCGCGGTCGCCGACGACGACCTCGAAGCACGCTTTTTCCCGGTGTTCGAGGCGGAGTACGAGCGGGCCGCCGACCTCGCCACGACCATCGGCGACCGTGACGACCTCGTGAACCGTGGGTGGCTCCGCGAGAGCCTCCGTCGCCGGAACCCCTACGTCGACCCGCTGAACGTGCTCCAGACCCACCTGTTGGATCGTGAGCACCGGACCGAGACCGAAAAGCGGGCACTGCGCCTGACGGTCAAGGGGATCGCCGCCGGCATGAAGAACACCGGGTAGCTCGGTTCCGTCGCTTCACTAACTGACCATCGGGAGAAACCGTTTTACCGCCGACCCGAGATGCAGGACTATGGCACGATCAGCCATCCAACTGTACACGCTGCGCGCGCTCGACGAACCGCTCGACGAACTGCTCGCCCGAGTCCGTGACGCGGGGTTCGAGGGCGTGGAGTACGCCAACCGGATCGGCGATGCGGACGCCGACGCCGTCCGGACCGCGCTCGACGAGACGGGCCTCGAATCGGTCGCGGCCCACGTCGGGATCGACGAGATCGAGGACGATCCGGAGGCCACCATCGAATTCTACCGATCGCTCGGCTGTGACCACCTCGTGGTGCCGTGGCTCGATCCCGAATGCTTCGAGACCGAGAGTGACATCGAGGCAACCGCGGATCGGCTGTTGAGGGTGGCCGAGACGGTCGACGACCACGACATGGCGCTGTCCTATCACAACCACGACCACGAGTTCGCCGCGGTGAACGGCCGGCCGGCGTTCGAGCACCTCGCGGAAGCCACCCGAGAACCGCTCGGCTTCGAACTCGACTGCGGGTGGACCGCGGCCGCGGGTGTGGACCCGACCGCCGTCCTCGATCGGTGGGGTGACCGAGTGTCGCTCGTCCACATCTCCGACGCCGACGAGACGCGGTCGTCCGTGGAGGTCGGCGACGGCGTGCTCGACGTGGAAGCCTGTGCGGCAGCAGTTCGGGCGCACGACGTCGAGTGGGCGATCTACGAGCACGACGATCCCGACGATCAGATGGCGTCGGTCGCCCACGGTGCGGACGTGCTGGAACGGTTCTGAGGGTCTTGCGGTGGGCTCTCGGTCGAGTGACTGAGTAATCGAACGACTCGACGTGGCACTTAAGAGCCGTCGAGCGCGTCGACGAACGACGCCTCGGCGTCGCGCCACGCCGCAACCACCCGATCGTACTCGGGGTCGTTCTCGGCGTCGTCGATCCGGTCGTGCTCGTCGAGCCAATCGACGGTGCGACGGACGCCTTCCTCCCAGCCGATGGTCTGCTCGAACCCGAGATCACGGCGGGCTTTCGACGTATCGAACACCGTGCTGAACCGGAAATGATCCTCGAGACCGCCGGTCCGGTCGGGAACGGCTGCGGTGAGCGCGTCAGTCGGAACGTGGACGAGATCGGGGGCGGGCGCGTCGAGCGCATCGGCCGCGCGGCGGTGGTACTGGTTCCACGTCATCGGCCGTTCGCACGTCACGTGGTAGGCTTCGCCGATCGCCGCTCGGTTGTCGAGCGCCCCGACGAACGCGTTCGCGACGTCGTCGCGGTGACACGGCCCCCAGATCGACGTGCCGTCGCCGTGGACCACGATCGGTTTTCCCTCCCGAAGCCGGTCGATGTAGGCGGTGCCGTCGCCGAGCGTGTGGATCAGCGTTCCACCTTCACCGTAGGTGTGCCACGGCCGGAGCACCGTCACCGGAAATCCGCGGGCGCTGTGGGCTTCGAACAGCCGGTCCTCGCAGGCGGCCTTGTCGGCTCCGTACTCGCTGACCGCGGGACTGCGTGCCGCCGACTCGACGATCGGCATGTCCGCAACGGGTCGATGGTAGACGTCGATCGTGCTGCAGAAGACGTACTGCTCGATTTCGCCCTCGAACGCACGGATCGCGGATTCGACGTCCGCCGGCTCGAAGGCCACCATGTCGATCACGCAGTCGACGTCGAGATCCGCCATCTGTTCTTCGAAGCGGTCGTAGTCGGTTCGGTCGCCGGTGACGTGCGCGACGCCTTGCGGGAGGTCGGCGTCGGTGCGGCCACGGTTGTACACCGTCACGTCGTGCCCGACGTCGACGAGCTGGCGCGTGATTCCCGTGCTGATCAACCCCGTGCCGCCGATGACAAGGATGTGCACGTATCGACCTCGATCGTGGTCCGGATAAACGTCTCGGCGATCTCGGGATCGCATCCGTCGATGTCGATCGCCGGCCCACATCGCCTGCATCGATCGAACGAAAGCACTATGTCACTAGTCCTCGCTGTCTGCAAACGAAATGAATCAGTACACGGTCGCCATCGTCGGTACTGGCCCAGACCCGCGAAACCCCACTGTCGAAGGGTTCGCGATGGGGTATCGACACGCCGAGGCGTATCGGAACAACGAGAACTGCCGGCTCGTCGCCTGCGCCGACCTCGTTCCCGAGAACGCTCGGGCGTTCGCCGATGAGTTCGGTGTCGACGAGGACGGTATCTACGCGGACTACGAGGACATGCTCGCCGCGGTCGAACCCGACGTCGTCAGCGTCGCCGTGCCACCCGCGATCCACGAGCAGGTCGTCGTGGACTGTGCGCAGAGCGGTGTCGTCGACGCCGTCCACTGTGAGAAACCGATGGCACTGACGTGGCCGAGCGCCGAGCGGATGGTCCAGGCCTGCTGGCGGCGCGACGTCCAGCTCACGTTCAACCGCCAGCGTCGGTTCGGCCGACCGTTCACCGAGGCCGACCGGCTGCTCGACGCTGGTGAGATCGGCGCACTCCGGCGGATCGAGATCGGGTGGGGCGACTTCTTCGACACCGGCGCACACACCGTCGATCTCGCGGGGATGTTCAACGACGACCGACCGGCCGAGTGGGTCATCGCCCAGCTCGACTACCGCGAGGAGGACGTCCGGTTCGGCGCACACCAGGAAAACCAGATGTTCGCCCAGTGGCGCTACGACAACGGCATCCACGGGGTGCTCTCGACCGGCCCTGGCGCGTCGCTGACCGACGCCGCGATCGTGCTTCGAGGGACCGACGGGACGCTCCGGATCGACGTCGACGACGGTCCAATGCTCGAACTCAAACAGGATGGCCGGCGGGAGGCGATCGACGTCGGCGGCGAGACGATGCACGGTACGGCCGACGACGGCGATCGGTTCGGCTCGCGGTTCCACGACCGTTCGATCGGCGACGCGATCGACGCGCTCCGGAGCGACGAGGAGTCACAGCTCGCCGGCCGGATCGGCCTCAACACTGCCGAAATCCTCTTCGGCGGCTACGAGTCGGTCCGCCAACGAGGACGGGTCGACCTCCCACTCGATGTCGACGACAGTCCGCTCGAAGCGATGGTGGAATCGGGTGCACTCTCGCCGACGCTCGACGACGCGGAATAGGACCGTCGCGGCACGGGCTATCCACCAGCCGTCGAATCGTCGTATCGACGCCACCGACCGTTACGCATATGTCTCTCGCCGCCGCCGTTCGTGGCAATGACACACGCAACCGCGGACGACGTTCGAGAGCTCGATCCCGACGAAATCACGCCAGCCGACATCGACATCGAACGCGTTCGAGCTGGACTCACCGACGAGGAGAACCTCGTTCGGACCCACGCCGCCAAAATCGCTGGCGCGCTCGCGGACCAGGATCCCGACGTGGTGGTTCCCGTGGTGCCGACGCTTCTCGATCGGCTCGCGGAGGATCACTCGGTCGTCCTGAAAGAGAGCCTCACGGCGCTCGCTCTCGTCGCCGACGAACGGCCCGCCGAACTCACCGACGGAGTGCCAGCCCTCGTCGATCTACTCGATCACGACCTCCCGCTAGTGCGGACGTTCGCCGCACGCGTCGTCCGTCCGCTCGCGGCCGAGCACCCCGAGTGGTTCGCGACCGAACTCGACGACCTCCTCGCGACGCTCGACAGCGAGATCACGAATCTCGTCGAGGGGCTCGAAGAGCCACCGATGGGCGGCCTCTCGACGTTCGAGCAGTACCGTGCCATCGGCGAGGAGGGACGGAAGCGACAGCTCGCTGCGCGGGCGGTCGCGGCGAACGTCGTCGTGGCGGTCGCCGAGGCCGACAGCGGTGCGCTGGTCGAACACGTCCCGGCGGTCGTCGATCTCCTCGACAGCGACGATACCCTCTTGGTCACGACGAGCGCCGACGTGATCGCGAGCGTCGCCGAGGACTATCCCGAGGCTGTGAGTGACGCGACCGACCCACTGTGTGCGTGTCTCGACACCCACGACGGTGCCGTGAGAGCGAACGCCGTCACCGCACTCGGATACATCGGCGACGATAGCGCAGTCGGTCCGCTCCGGGAGGTCGCGAACGACGCCGAAGCCGACGAGGATCTCCGTGCGCTCGCCGCCGAAACCGCCGACTGGCTCGCTCGCGACGCCGCTTGAGATCAGGGCTCGCGCTGGCGACGCGCGGCGTACCAGTACGTCCCGATCGCGGTCACCCCCAATCCCACGATCAGGATGAGATTGACGTACGCGATCGCTCGCGACTCGGTGCCGGGCTGCCCGAACGCAAACGTGATCGCACTCAGCAGCATCATCAACACCAAAAACGCCCAGAGCAATCGGAAGTACTCCCGTGATTCGTAAACCAGCGTCCAGAACTCGTCACGCCACGACATGTTCGCCGTATCGACGCGCCGTCGCAAAGAAGCTTCGCCCGCAGGTCGACTGAGAACGACTCGAAGAAGATCAGTCGGTGAGTTCCGGACTATCCCAGTATTCGTGATCCTCGTCCTCGCGGAAGCACGCTACTCGCTGGCCGTCGTGCTGGTAGTCCGGCGGCGATGCCTGCCAACAGGCCTCGCGGGCCTCCGGACACCGGGTGTGGAACCGACAGCCCGACGGCGGGTTCACCGGATCCGGGATGTCGATCTTCCGCATCGGCGGCTCGCCCGCCTCTCGGAGCGAGAGATCCGGCGTCGCCCACCGTAACACGTTGGTGTATGGGTGGTGTGGGTCGTTCACCATGTCCTCGGCGGGACCGATCTCGGCGAGCTCGCCGAGGTACATCACACCGATCTTGCCGTCGCCGTGTTGGGTGAAGTACCGTGCGTTCGAGAGGTCGTGGCTGATGAACACGTAGGAGGTGTCGAACTCCTCTTGGAGATCGAGCATGAGATCCATCATCTCCACCCGCAGCGAGACGTCGAGTGCACTGATCGCCTCGTCGGCGAGGATCACGTCGGGGTTCATGAGGAGTGCGCGACACAGCGCGACGCGCTGTTTCTCCCCGCCCGAGAGCTCGTGGGGGTACCGATCGGCGAAATCGGAGGCCGGTGTCATCCCGACGTGTTCGAGGAGCCCGTAGATGCGCTCGCGGCGCTCCCCGCGGCTGAGGTCCGCACCCGTCAGCCGGAGCGGCTCCGAGAGGATCGAGACCAGGCGACGGTTCGGATTGAGCGAACTCCCGGGATCCTGGTGGATGATCTGGAGTGACTGGCGGATCTCGTCCCACGTGATGTCGGCGTCGCTGTTGCCGTCTCGAACGTCCCAGATGTCGTGACCACGATATTTCACGCTACCGCCGGTCGGGCGCTGGAGCCCGATCGAGGTCTTGCCGAGCGTGGTCTTCCCACAGCCCGACTCGCCGACCAGCGAGAGCACGTCGCGCTCTTCGAGATCGAAGCTCACGCCGTCGACAGCCCGCACGGTTTCCGTCTCGTCACCGAAATCGAGCAGACCGGGTCGGTTCTCGAAGTGGACCTCCACGTCGGACAGCGAGAGCACTGGCTCCGAGCCCGCAGTGTCGTCGTTACTGCTCATCGGCAGCACCCCCTCCAGTCGCCGCGGTGTCTCCGAGCGAGTCGGCGTAGTTCAGCGGGATCTCCTCAATCGCCTCCTCCCAGTGGAAACACGCCGCGCCGTGTCCTTCTGTAACCTCGTGGTATCCAGGGACCTCCTCGCGACACTGCTCGGTCGCGAGCGGACACCGCGGATGGTACGCACAGCCGCTCGGGAGGTTGATCGGGGCCGGACTCTTCCCGTCGATCGGTCGCATCTCTTCGAGTGGTGCGTCGAGGTTCGGCGTCGAGTTCAAGAGTGCACGCGTGTAGGGATGACCAGCGTCCGTGATCATCTCGCGCGTATCGGCGATCTCGACCAGCTTGAACGCGTACATCACCGCGAGCCGGTCGGCGAGCGCCGCGACCAGCGGCAGGTCGTGGGTGATGAACACCATCGTGAGATCGTACTTCTCGCGCAGATCTCCCAGCAGTTGCAGGATCGAGCGCTGCATCAGGAGATCGAGCGCGGCGGTCGGCTCGTCCATCACCAGCAGGTCGGGATCGAGCACGAGCGAGAGCGCGATCAGCGCGCGCTGAGTCATCCCACCCGAGAGTTCGTGAGGGTACGAGTCGAGCACGCGATCGGGATCGAGGTAGAGATCCGAGAGGAGCTCGCGCGCTCGCTCCATCCCCGCTCCCTTCTCGGCGTCGTGGGCGTCGAGCGTCTCTACGAAGTGGCCACGGATCTTCATCGTGGGGTTGAACGAGCTCATCGCGCCCTGGAACACCATCGAGATCTCCTCCCACCGCATCGAGCGGAGCTCCGACTGGGAGAGTTCGAGGACGTCGGTTTCGGTCCCGTCGCTCGATCGGTGGACGATCTCGCCCGAGAGGAGTCCGGGGTTCGGCACCGCATCGAGCATCGCCGACGCGAGCATCGACTTCCCCGAACCGCTCTCGCCGACGATACCGAGGACCTCGCCCCGTTCGATCTCGAGCGAGACACCGTCGAGCACGTACGATTCACCGTCGTCGTAAGTCACCGACGCGTCGTTCATCCGGATGATCGGATCGGACGCACCGATGGCATCGTGTTGTTGGGTTCGTTCCATCGACATCAGGTCATCACCTCGTTGCTTGCGGTCGTTTCGTCCTCGTTACTCGTGGTTGATTCGGACCCGCCCGCAAGCCGCGTCCGGACTCGGGGGTTGAACACCCGGTCGAGCCCCTGGGACAGCAGGATGAGCGCCAGCGCGATCCCCATGATCGCGAGCATCGGGACGATCAGCTGGTAGAGCGCGCCGGTGCCGACGAGCGCTCCAGCCTGCTTGTAGGCGTTGTTGAGCTGGAGTCCCCAGTTCGCCACCGAGGTCGGGAGGATCCCGAGGTAGTACAGCCCGACCGAAGTGAACACGACATAGCGGGCGGCGTTCGCGAAGTTCACCAACACGTACGGCATCAGGTTCGGGATGATGTCCTTGAACAGGATCCGCGGCGTGCTCGCACCCATCGTCCGCGAGGCTTCGACGTAGGAGTTCTCCCGGAGCGTGAGCACCTGCGACCGAATTGCCCGTGCGAGCCCTGCCCAGTAGTTGATCGTGATCAGAATGCCGATAACTGCAGGATTTGTCGGACTGAACACCACCGCGAGCACCATCACCAGCGGAAGACCGGGGATCGACATCATCACGTCCGAAAACGAGGTCAGTCCTCGATCGACGATGCCGCCCTTGTAGCCGGCGACGGTCCCGATCAGGACGGCAACGCCGGTGGCGAACACCCCGCCGGTGGCGATCATGATCAGCATGGAGGGTGTGGCGTGGATCACCATCGCGAGGATGTCCTCACCCGATGCAGTCGATCCGAGCGGTGCGCTCCACACCTCGAACGGGCGGAGGCCTCGGGTGGCCTGGTTCGACGTCGGCACTCGGTAGAACCACGCGCCAACGGTCGCCATCAGGACGTACACCATGAGAATGGCCCCGCCGATCTTGGTTCGCCGGTCGTTCCACGCGACGAGACCTGGCTTGTAGATGAACTCCTCGTAGAAGTCACGAAGGCGTTCGCCCCACGTGACCTCGACGTCCGAGCTGGTCGTCTCGAAGGAGAACTCGCCGCTGACGGATTCGGATTCAGTAGGTTTCACTGGACTCACCCGATTTGATCCGCGGATCGATCTTGCCGTACGTGAGATCGGCGATGTACACCGAGAGCACCAGCGCGATCGTGATGACGAGGAAGATCCCCATCATCAGCGGGTAGTCCCGGTTTTCGAGCGCCTGGAACAGGTAGTAACCGATGCCGGGGTAGGTGAACACCTCTTCGAGAATCGGCGAGCCACCGAAGTAAAACCCGATCAGCGTGAGGAACCCGGTGTACATCGGGAGGATGGCGTTTCGCGCGACGTATCGCGTCGAAATACGTCGGTCGGAGAGACCACGCAGCCGGGCGACCCGGACGTAGTCCTCACCGAGCACCGAGATGGAGTTACCCCGCATCGCGAGCGCCTGGAGCCCCGCGCCAGTGATGACCAGCGAGGCGATCGGCAGGGCGGCGTGGCGGAGTGCGTCAACGATGAACTTGACGGAAAGACCAGCCTCGACCCCGGGACTCGTCCGATATCGGGCCGGCAGGATCTGGAACTTGTACGAGAAGAGCACGACGAGGCCGATCGCAAGCACGTAGAACGGCATCGACCCGAGGAGGATCGAGACGCTGCTCGATGCCACGTCGAACGTGGAACCTTCTCGGTAGGCCATGACCGCCCCCCAGACGATGGCGATGGCGAAGATGAGGACCACCGACGTGATCATGATGAACATCGTCCACGGAAGCGCGTCGCCGATGATAGAGGCGACCGAATTGGGGTTCGTGATCGACTGGCCGAGATCGCCCTGCAAGAGCGACGTGACGTAATCGAAGTACTGGACGTACAACGGCTGATCCGGTTGGACGTTCTGGTAGTTCTCGATGAGGGCGTTGATTCGCGAGGCCGAGTAGCCCTGTCGGCTCAACTCCGCGCGGAGTTGTACCAGCGGCCCACCGGGGAGCAGCCGGATCATGCCGAAAGTGAGCGTGATGACGAGCCATACTGTCAACAGTGCACGTATCGTCCGTTCGACGTAGTAGTTCATGGATTAAGTCGTGTGTGGTGGTTTCGTGTCCTCGATCGTCGACACCCGTTCGGGTGCCGAACTCGGCGTACGGTCTAGTATAGGTCTTTCCATGACCATGTGTAACGCGATACAGCTAATCCGCAATATGAATTGTGGTCGGTCGCTGGTAGCCGGCTTAGTTGCCAGCGTACTGCATCTCGCCTTGTCGGGGGAGCCACGTGTTGGCCCACCGAACCTGTGAGATTTCAGCCCCTTCCTCGGGGATGTTCCACTCGTTGCCGCCAGTGAGGAACGTCTGTTCGAGCTTCTCCATCACCGGGATCATCGGTAGGTCCTGATTGGCAACCCACGCCTGCTCGACGGTGATCTCGTTGATCGTGGACTCCTCGGTGGCCTGGGAGAGTTCGCCGATTCGGTCGGACGGATTGACCGTCATTTCGCCCGACCCTCCTCGCGCAGGGACGGTGATGTCGGCGTTCGAGCCACCTCGTTCCTGGTTGGACGCGGGGTAGTTGTAGCCGTAGCCCCGATCGTTGTAGACCAACTGATGGCGCAGCGAGAAGTAGGGGTACGCTCCGGACGGCGCGCCGTCGAGCCACCCACCTGCAGTGAGTACGAAGTCACCGTTCGGCCACGTGCTCCCGAGCAGCGTGCCGAACTGGCGTGCGTCGATGGCGCTCTCGAAGCCGAACGAAGCGAGCTGGTCGGCGACGGTCTGGGCGGCAGTGTTCCAGTCACTCCACCCCGCAGGCACCATGACCGGAAGACTGACCGTGTTGCCCTCGGAATCCTGCCACGTACCGCCTGATTTCGAGTAGCCGGCCTCTTCGAGAACCTGCGTGGCCTTCTCTGTCTGTGAACTGTCCATCCCATAGCTCTCGAAGTCATCCATCGCGTCACCGAGATACTGTTCGAGGGTGTCGGGTGTGATCCCGGTCGGGATCGGCGTCGGCTGCTTCGAGGGTTTCGAGACGTTGTTGACGGCTTGCTGTCGGTTGATGACGTACTGGATCGCCTGCCGAACGGCGCGGTCGCCGGCGTGCCGATGGTTGTGGTTCGGAACCAGTCCGAAGCCGAACGCCGATGGCGTCTGGACCTGCTGGATCGCGTCGGGCATCTGATTCACGATCCGTGGCGGGGTGAACAGGGTGAACACCGAATCGATCTGCTGGTTGATCAGCGCCTGTTGGGCCGCCTGGTTCCCGTCGAGGAACCGGCAGGCGTACTCGCTGAAGTTGATGTTCCCCGAGTCCGGATGATCGTCGCGTCGTTCGAGGAGTATTTGCTGTTGACTGGTGCCACCAAGCGACCACGGGCCACTGGCGATCGGATCGGTCCACGTGAACTCCTGGAGGCTCCTGAGTCCTTCTTCCTCGTTCTGGTTGATCTGTTCGACGAACTTGCCGAAGACGCTTTTCGGCTGGTTGACCCAGTTCCCGCTCAGTACCTGGAACTGAACGATCTGCTGGTTGACTTCCGAACCGAAGTTCATCCGGACAGTGCTGTCGTCGACCGCTTCGATGGATTCGGTGTAGTCCGCGAACCCGAGGCCAAGACTCAACCCGAGTCGAAGTTGGGTGACGATGTCGGCCGACGTCACGTCGTCGCCGTTCGACCACGTGAGACCGTCGCGGATCGTCATCTCGAACGTGTCGCCGCCGTAGTTCCACTCCGAGATGGCGTACGGCACGAACTCGCTCTGCGCGAAATTGTACTTGGCGAAGTGGTCGAACAGTAGATCGTCCGAAATCTGTGCGAGACCCGACGTGTTACTGGAGTTCCACTGGATGTTCGACGGCTGCTGATTGGTGTAGGTGAGATGCTGCGTGTCGTACACTTGGCCGCCGCCACCTCCACCGCTTTCGTTGCCGCTGCCGCCACCGCTCCCACTGCTGCCACCCTCGGATCCGTTGCTTCCGTTGCCACCACTGCCACCGCCGCCACCGCCGCCACCACCACCACTGTCGTTGTTGCTTCCGTCGCCGCCAGAACAACCTGCAAGTGCGGCGGCACCGGAGATGCCGGAAATCTCGATGAACCGGCGTCGGCTCACTATGTCGCTGTAACTATTGGCGTCGTCTGCCATGGTCCATCCTCACTCGGGGTATCATTCACAATAAGCGTTGTGGTGAAATCTATCATATAGCCCCGTCGATTACCGGCAAAGATTGCGTCGACTGCTCGGAAAATCGCCTGATTCCGGCACCCAATCATCGTGGGGATACAGGTGGTACCGATCGGAACACGGACTGTGAATTTGTTCGCTTCCGACAATCGGACGAGGGTTTTATTACTGTCATCCCAAACAAGGGGGCATGAAACGGTACGAGACAGACGTTCAGGATGACGTGCTCTACATCGAGACCGACGACGACTGGCTCGAAATCGGATCGATGGCCGACATCCGTCGTCTCGTCGGCGGGGCGACGTATACCCTCGAATACGACGAACGACAGCGCGCCGTCGGGTGGCTCGACACCGATTCCGACGGGACGCTCAGCTTCGAGGTCGACGAGACGGTCGCAGGAATGGATTTCGAGCGGGAGTTCGTCGCTACCCTCGAAGCGATCGACCGCGACGAGACCGACGTCAAGGGGGTTCCCCGCCGCGCAGCCGTGTTTGCGGACCTCATGACGTCGATCTGGGACGCGAAAGGCTCCCTCGACCGTACGGCGGAATCGGATTCCGTCTGACGCGAGCGGCGTTCGGGACGAACGATCGAGCGTTGGAACAGATCAACTGTGAACCACGAGGATCCCTTTTCGTTTCAGCCGGTGTTCAGCGTGACGTACCCATCGAAGTCGAGCACGATTCGCTGGGCGACGTCGCCGAACAGCGCTTTGCCGGCGGGCGAGCGATGACGGCCGAGGACGAAGACGTGATCGCAGTCGTGATCGGCTACGGTGTCGAGGACGGCGGTGGCGATATCGTCCTCGTCGGTCGCTTTGGCGACGATATCGACACCGACGTTCTCGGGGAGGACGTCGCGTGCCATCTCCTGGAGGTCGTTCGCAGCGGCGTCGAGGACGGCTCGACTGTCGTAGCTGACGTTCTCGACCGAACCGATCGACGCGAGCGTCTCGGCGTCGGTCTCGTACTCCGCCTCGGTCATCAATCGGAGGAGGACGAGTTCGGCGTTCGCCCCGTTCGCGTGCTCCCCGGCCTCCCGAAGGAGTGCCCGGTGTTCGTCGGTTCGCTCGGCAACGACTAGTCCACGTTCCATGTTCGAGCCACTCACGGCTCTCGTTGATAAAGCCACTGGGGCGATGACCCGACACCGAACGGTGCCATCAGGGACCGATTTCGGGACGACGGAACATCGCCGGAACGTTTTTACTTATTTGAGTGAATTTCGGGCCATGGGTTCGAACGACGCGAACGTCCCGTACCGTCAGTCGGAGCAATCCACGTCGGTGCGTGTCGACGACCTTCTCGATCGGATGAACACGGCCGAAAAGGCCGGCCAGCTCGTCGGAACGTGGTGTGGACAGCTCCGTCACGAAAACGACAGCGAGGACGCGAAGGCCGCGATCCGCGACCACCACATCGGCGTCGCCGCGCCGTTCGGCTGGGCCGGTGCGCTGTGTACGGGGATCGAGGAGACGGTCGAGACGGTCAACGACCTCCAGCGGTTCGCGATGGAGGAAACCGACTTGGGGATCCCGCTCCTGTTGAACGTCGACGCGGTCCACGGAAACGCGTACGTCGCCGGCGCGACGGTGTTCCCGAACGCGCTCGGGACGGGGGCGACGTGGGACACCGCAACCGCCGAAACCGTCGCGGGAATCACGGCGACCGAGGTGCGCCGAATGGGCGCTCACCAGAACTACTCGCCGACCTGTGACGTGGGCCGTGATCCGCGGTGGGGCCGGATCTTCGAGACGTTCGGCGAGAGTCCGCGGCTGTGTGCCGACCTGGCCGCGGCGAAAGTGCGCGGCTACCAGAGCGACGGGATCGATCACGGGGATTCGGTCATCGCCACCGCCAAACACTTCCCGGCGTACAGCGAGCCCGAGCGCGGTGAGGACGCCTCGCCGGTCGACGTCTCGGCGTACAAGCTCCGGAACACCTTCCTCCCCGGCTTCGAGGCGGCGCTCGACGCGGGTGTCGAATCGGTGATGCCATCGTACAACTCGATCAACGGCGAACCCGTTCACGGCTCCGAGTCGTTTCTCAGCGATCTCCTCCGTGACGACCTCGGGTTCGAGGGCCACGTCGTCTCGGACTGGAACGGCGTCCGCCACCTCGCCGACGACCACCGGACGGCCACAGACCAGCGTGACGGCGTGCGCCAGTCCCACGCCGCCGGGCTCGATATCGCCTCCGTGGGCCACGTCGAGCACGCCGACCACCTCGTCGACCTGGTCGAAACGGGCGAGATCGACGAAGAGCGACTCGACGAGAGCGTTCGTCGGATCCTTCGCGTGAAGTTCGAGATGGGGCTGTTCGAGGATCCGTTCGTCGACGCGGACGCAGCCCACGAGACCCTCGGCAGCGCCGACCACCGGCAGATCGCGCGCGAGGCCGCCCGCGACAGCATGACCCTGCTGAAAAACGACGGGCTCCTTCCGCTCGACGGGGACAAGGACGTGTTCGTCGGGGGGCCGAACGCCGACGACATCGTCCACCAGCTCGGCGGCTGGAGCGTTCCCCAGTCCGCGGGCGTGCCTGGCGATACGGTACTCGACGCCATCGAAGACCAAAGCGAGGGAAGCGTGACTTACGAGCAAGGGGCGACACTGAACGAGAACCGCGATATCGACGCCGCAGTAGAGAAAGCAGCGGCGGCCGACGTGGCGGTGCTCGCACTCGGCGAGGGGTGGTATCTCCACGAGTTCGGGCCGTCCGCGCAGGCGGGTGTCGAGACTGGTTCGTGGCCGACACGCTCGGATCTCCATCTCTCGGACGCTCAGCGTGACCTGGTGCGACGAGTCCACGACACCGGCACGCCGGTCGTCGGTGTTCTCGTGACTGGTCGGCCGCTAATTGTCGACTGGATGGCCCAGAACGTCCCATCGATCCTCATGGCGTACTACCCCGGAACCGAGGGCGGCACCGCGATCGCCGAGACCCTGTTCGGCGACAACGACCCCAGCGGACGACTCCCGGTCTCGATCCCGCGCTCGATGGGCGACCTGCCGCAGCACCACGACCACCTCGCACATCCCACTCCCATCGGCGACGACGAGCATCCCGACTCCTACGATCCACTCTATCCGTTCGGTCACGGACTGAGCTACACCGAGTTCGCGGTCGACGATCTCCGGGTTCGATCGGACGACATTGGCCCGGCGGACGACGTGGACGTGACGGTGACGGTCTCGAACACCGGCGACCGGCGCGGCACCGAAACGGTTCAGGTCTTCGCCACCCAGGAGACGAGTTCGCGCGTTCGCCCGCGGCGCTTTCTGGTGGGGTTCGAGCGCGTCGATCTCGACGCCAGCGAGTCGGCGGATGTACGCCTCTCGATCCCTGTGACCAACTTCGGGTTCCACAAACCGGGTGAAGGACACGTCATCGAAAGCGGCAGGTACCGTGTCCTGGTGAACGATCTCGAGTCGTCGTTCGAGATTCGTCCCGACGAGAAGTGAGGCCGATCGCGGCCGGAGAATCAGGATAATTATAAGTAATTTCACTATGCTCGTCAACCACTCATCGAAAGCGACTGATCGCTTTAGAGAGCAATATATTAGTTTGTATCTTTTTGAAGAGCAGATTTGCCGATTGGATCGTGAAGCCAAGACTCTGAGGCGACAGGGAAGCAACTAAAGTCGATGAAGTGTGGAAGTTCCCTCAGCGAATATTCAATTTTATTTGTCGAACGTGGTGGAGGGAGACATGGAGCCAGAAATCGGCTATAAGTGGATATTGCGTGCAAAAAACGTATTTCTACGATCGGTCTCGGTGTTCCCGACGGCATCTTCTCACAGTCGATTTTTGAGTTTTCAGTTCTAAAGTATAGTGTATAGTGTGTCTATCGGTGCCGTTGGTTACTACCGGGGATCGAAGGGAATCGCTTAACCGCACTCACGGGGCAGAGAGCGTATGGACCACGCGGAGCGAAAGCGGCTCGTGGCGCGGAACACGGCCGAGGTCGTCACCAACGAGGAGCTCGACGGACTGCTGGCCGACGACGATCCCACGGTGTACATCGGCTACGCGCCGACCGGCGAGATGCATATCGGTCACTTCACCACGATCCGCAAGCTCGCCGACTTCCTCCGCGCCGATCTCGACGTCACGGTGCTGATCGCGGACCTCCACGCCCACCTCGACGACGAGAAGAGCCCGTTCGACCTGCTCGACGCCCGCTCTGCGTACTACCGCGAGGCGATCGAGGGGATGGTTGAGGCCGCTGGGGCTGACCCCGACGACATCGAGTTCGTCCGCGGACGCGAGTTCGAACTCGATGCGGACTACTCGCTCGAACTCCTTCGAATGGCGGCCGACACCACGATCTCGCGGGTCCAACGCGCCGGCAGCGAGGTGGTTCGCCAGGCGGAGAACCCCAACCTCGGCGGGCTGCTCTACCCGCTGATGCAGACTCTCGATGTCGACGCGCTCGACGCCGACATCGCCTACGGCGGGATCGACCAGCGCGGCATCTACATGCTCAGCCGTGAACTGTTCGACGACCGCGGCGAGGACCCGCCAATCTGTGTGTTCGCCCCGCTGCTTTCCGGTCTCGCGGGTGGGAAGATGAGCGCTTCCGACGAGCAATCAAAGGTCAACCTCACCGACGATCCCGACACCGTGGTCGAGAAACTCCAAGGGGCGTACTGCCCGCAGGGCGAGGTCGAGGACAACGGCGTGCTCGAGTACGTCGAATACCTCGTCTTCCCGATCCTCGACGAGCGTGGGGAGGCCTTTCGCATCGAGCGCCCCGAGGAGTACGGCGGCGATCTCGTCTACGAGAGCTACGACGACCTCGAAGCGGACTTCGTGAGCGAGGAGCTCCACCCCCAGGACCTCAAAAACGCTGCCGCCGAATCCATCTCGTCGGCTATCGATCCGATCCGCCAGCGCTTCGCCGATCGGCCCGACCTGCTGGCCGACGCGTACCCCGAGAACTACGACTGATCGGAGTCCTGGCTACGAGCGACCCGCGCCATTGAGCCACTCGTCGGCCCACGCCTCGATCTCGTCGAAAACGGGACACAGCGCCTCGCCCTTCTCGGTGAGTCGATAATACGTGGCGATCGGGGCGTCCTCTTCGATCCGGCGATGCACGAGGTCCGCCGTCTGGAGATCATCGAGCACCCGCGAGAGGGTGCGTGAGCTCGCGTCGGTCGAGCGCTTGAGCTCGTTGAACCGCTTCTCGCCGTCTTGGAGGTCGTGGAGGACCACTAGACGCCACTGCGACCCGATCTGGTCGAGCGAATCCACGACGGCGCACGCCTCCTCGCCGTGGCGTGATTGCTGGGATGACATCGGTGATACCTGATTACATACGTGTCCGCGAGAGAATATATAAGTTCGGATTCCAACTAGGTAACGTTGTGATACCGACTTGCGGATACTCCGACGACACCCGGAATCGTTCGACGATCGATCGGCCGGTCTCCACGGGAAATCATCCGTGATCGCGCTCCAGGCTGGCATTTTCGATGCGTCGGGCGCTGGAATCGTCTTCCTGGTCGCGCGGCTCCTGTTCGGTGGCGTGCTCGCGTTCATGGGTATGAACCACTTCATGAACGCCGACCAGATGGTTCCCTACGCGGACGCGAAGGGCATCCCGGCCGCAAGTCTGCTGGTTCCGTTCAGCGGCGGCCAGCTGCTCTTCGGCGGCCTCGCAATCGTCTTCGGGATCTATCCCGTGCTCGGGGGAGGCGCGATCGCCGTGTTCCTCCCGATCGCGGCGGTCATGATGCACGATTTCTGGGCGGTTTCCGAGGAGGAACAGCAGTCAGAGCTGACCGACTTCCTCAAGAACGTCGCCATGACCGGCGGGGCGCTGGCCTTCCTCGCGGCCGGCGGCGTCGACTGGCCGTTCGCGCTCGGCATCGGCGCGTTCTGATCGCGGTTTTGCCCCGTGGAAACGGATCGAGATAATCGGTGCGATGGCATCGATGTCACCTCGTTACATCGGCGTCCGGGAAGTGATATACGTGCCCGACGCTAACCCGGTATCGAAGTGATACCGACTACTACTCTCCGACGACGCATCGCGAATCGATCGCCGGCTCACGGGACGGTGAGTGTCTGATGGGACGACTCTCGACACTCGGGCGCGCGCTGTTCGGCGGCGTACTCGCGTTCACCGCGATCGACAACCTCCGGGACATCGACGGGATGGCCGCGTACGCCGAGTCGAACGGCGTGCCCGCGGCCGACCGACTCGTGCCGCTTTCGAGCGGCATGTTGCTGGCCGGCAGTCTCGGGGTCGTCCTCGGTCGTGCCCCGCGGCTGTCCGCCGGCGCGATCGCGGCGTTTCTCGTCGGCGTGACGCCCACGATGCACGACTTCTGGAACCGGGAGGACGGGGAGCGCGAACAGCAGGTGATCCACTTCCTGAAGAACACCGCGCTGCTCGGCGGTGCGCTCTTTTTCCTCTCGCGCGGTCCCGCCGACGAATAGCTCGCGAAGCCACCCCGAATTTTCGATTTATGCCAGACACACCACCCACCACCGGCCTGCACCACGTGACGAACATCTGTACCGACATGGAACGGACGAAGGAGTTCTACGAGGAGGTGCTCGGGTTCCATACCGTCAAAATGACCGAGAACTACGACGACCCAGGAACACCGCACTACTACTTCTCGCTGACGCCCGAGGGCGAACCCGGGATGACGGTGACGTACTTCGAGTACCCGAACTCGCAGGGCCAGCCCGGTCCGGGGGCGTCCCACCACTTCGCCATCGGGGTCGAGAACGAGGAGACCCTTCGAGAGTGGCGCGAGCACCTGATGGACCACGACGTTCGCGTGTCGCGCGTTCGTGACCGCACCTATTTCAAGAGCATCTACTTCAACGATCCCGACGGGCTGGTGTTCGAGATCGCCACGCATGGCCCGGGGTTCACCGTCGACGAGGCTGAACCGGGCAGCGAGAAGATCGACTCGCCGGACGAGCGGGGCGGCCCAACAGCGTGACCCGCATCGATCCCGACGAGCTCGACGGCTCGCTGTACCGTACGCTCGCGGGCGCGGTGATCCCGCGGCCGATCGCGTGGGTGAGCTCGCTCTCCCCGGAAGGCGTCGAGAACCTCGCGCCGTACTCGTTTTTCAACGTCGTCAGTACGTCGCCGCCGGTCGTGATGTTCGCGCCGACCGATCGATCGAATCAGCCCGAGGGCCTCTCGGATACGGCGCGTAACGCGCTCGACACCGAGGAGTTCGTCGTCAACGTCGTCACCGAGCCGCTCGCCGAGGCGATGAACGTCACGAGCGCGACGCTTCCACCGGAGGAAAGCGAGTTCGATCACGCAAGTCTCGAACGGACAGCCTCCGAAACGGTCGCGCCGCCGCGGGTCGCCGTGGCCGAGGTCGCGTTCGAGTGCGAGCTCTACGAGTCGATCGACGTCGGCTCGAACACGATGGTGCTCGGCGAAGTCGTCTCAGTCTATCTCGACGAGGACGTGACGACCGACGGCAAGCTCGACGTGGAGAAACTCGACGCGATCGGCCGGCTTTCCGGGAGTTACTACTGCCGGACCGACGGCCGCTTTCGGATGGAGCGCCCGGAGTAGGCGATGCGCTGCGGTTGCTGTGTGGTTGTGGTGGCGGTGCGGTAGCGGGCCTGGCGTCCTGACGAGCGCAGCGAATCGAGGCTCAGGAGAGCTTCGCTCTCCTGGCGTCTCGTGTGAGTGAAACGAGCACGAGGCTTGTCGGAGGTTTCTCTGACAGCGGATGAAGGGCGAGGCCGCTCCGCGGCCGAGGGCTTCGGCGGTGCTGTGCGGTTTGCAGTCGCGGTGCGGTCGCTGAAAGCGTCGTATCCGCGCGAGCGGCGCGAGGTGCGAGCGGAGTGAGCACCTCGATGCGAACGGCGAGCGAAGCGAGCGCGGTTCGCCGCGAACGAGTGCCGGAGTTCCCGCGAGCCGAAGGCGAGCGGAGCACGGAAGAGCTTGCTCTTCCGGAGGAACGAGTGAGCGGGTGTTTTTAGTCCACCGGAAGACTCGCTTCGCTCGTCTTCCGAGCCTTCGTTCGCCTCCGGCTCACGAAGACAGGTTTTACTCCGGAGGGTCGCCTACGACGACCCTCCGGAGTAAAAAGTGGGGTTGTTAGAGCTTCTGTTCGGTGTCGTCGGCGAGCTCGCGCATCCGTTTGCCGATCCGACCGGCGTCGGAGAACTCGTCCTCGCTCATCCCCTCCGCGAGGGCGTTGCCGAGGACGAACACGGCGTGTTTGTGTTCACTTTTCGACTTGTGGACGTCGTCGGGAGAGATGTCGAGTTCGGCGTACTCGTCGAACAGTCCGGGATCGACCTCCTCGCGGTCCTGAACGTACTCGGTGATCAGCACCATCTGCTCGTGGAGTTCGAGCAGTTCGTCTTTGTGCATTACCCGTCTGTACGATTGGGCTCGGTTTAATCGTTGTCCCAAGCGTGGTCACGTACCCCACTCGGAGTTCAGAAGACGTACTCGTCCTCGTGACCCATCATACCGTCGTCTTCGAGGCCCGGTTCCTCGTCCTCGTCCGTGGGCCCACTCGTCTGATACGCGCGCATACCGGCCGAAATCAGCTCTTCGATGGCTTCCTCGCGGTTGAGGAATTCTCCCTCCTCGACCATCCGAGCGATCCGCATTTCGAGCTGTTCCGGGATCGTGATCTCTACCTTGGGCATCGGAGCAATCGTGCTTCGACAGAAGGGTATTTAACTCTGACGGGAACATCGGTTCGCTTGTGTGAAAAAACACCGATCGAAACGGAAACATTCGTTACTGTTTCCGTAGACCGATCGATGGCTCGTTTCGTCGGAGCGATCCGTGAGAAATTCGGCGACGGCGGATCGAACTGCACATCGGTCGTCGGCCGGCACCGAAGCGACGTGTTCTCACAGGGTGACGCGGCAATTACACCAACTCGTCGGTCGGCGTCGTGCTGACTTTCGTGATCGTTCGATCGATACGCGACGAGATGGCGAAAACCGGGCGAGAGCGGTGGAAGGACACGCTCAAGGGCTTGCCACCCGAACGTCCGGTAATGGAACAGGCAGGGAACGAAGGCCGACCGACGAACGTCGCGGGCGGGCGGTTGGTAAGCCGCACGCGGGAGGTTTCCGATCTGTCCTTTTCAGCATTTCTCGCCAGCCAGTCGGCACCGCGCGTGTCGTGGGCGACACCCGATGGGTTCGAACTGGTCGGCGGCGACGCGGCGGCCACGCTCACGGCCACCGGGCCCGACCGATTCGACACGCTCCGTGAAGACGCGGCGGCGCTGTTCGCCGACAGCGACACCGACGGACCACCTGCCGCACGCCCGCGGGCCATCGGCGGGCTCGCGTTCGACCCGTCGCACGAACCCGCTCCGCCGTGGACCGGGTTCCCTGGGGCTTTGTTCGTCGTCCCGCGGGTCCAACTCACTCGAGCCGACGATCGGACGTGGCTGACCGTCACGGCAGCCGGGCCGGACCTCGATCCAGCGACGGTCACGGCCGATCTCGATGCCGCTCACGACGCGATCACCGATCTGCCGATGATGCGCCCGAGCGGCGGCGGGCCGGGAGTCACCGCCACTCGACGGACTGCCTCGAAGGACGAGTGGACCGACGGCGTCGCGGCAGTCGTCGAGCGGATTCAGGCGGGCGACCTCCGGAAGGTCGTGCTCGCAACCGCCCTCGACGTCGACCTCGCCTCGTCGATCGACGTGCCAGGCACCCTCGAACGCCTCCGACGGACCTATCCGGAGTGCTATCGGTTCCTCGTCCAACCCACGGCCGAGTCCGGGTTTTTCGGTCCGCCGCCAGAGCGCCTCGTGAAGATCACGGGTCAGGCGGTCGAAACCGAGGCGCTTGCGGGATCGGTCGCGCGCGGCGACACGCCCGAAGCGGACGCCGAACTCGCGCGCTCGCTCGAAACCAGCGAGAAGATCCGCCACGAACAGGGGGTCGTGGTCGACGCCATCCGCGAACGGCTCGCGCCGCTCGGCGAGGTTCGGGTCGGCGAGCGCGGCGTTCGGAAGCTCGCGAACATCCAACACCTCCGGACACCGATCACCGCGACCCTCGACGACGATACACACGTTCTCGACGTCGTCGAGGCGCTTCACCCGACGCCCGCGGTCGGCGGGCTGCCGCCCGAGCGCGCGCGTGAGGTCATCCACGAGACCGAACCGTTCGATCGCGGGTGGTACGCCGCCCCGATGGGATGGTTCGACGCCGCGGGCGACGGCGAGTTCGCGGTCGGGATCCGATCGGCGGTCGCCGGTGGCCGCCACGCCCGACTCTACGCCGGTAACGGCATCGTCGCCGACTCCGATCCCGACGAGGAGTGGGCCGAACTCGGGCCGAAGTTCCGGCCCGTGCTCGACGAACTCGAACGCGAATGACTGGGGACGAGCGCGACTCCAGCAATTATTCGAACTGGCCGAACCGCAACACGCTCTGGGCCGAGACGTTCGTCGACGAACTCGCGAAGGGAGAGGTTTCGGCGGTCTGTATCGCGCCGGGCAGCCGCTCGACGCCGCTCACCGTGGCGTTCGCCGACCACCCCGAAATTCGAATCTTTTCCCACCTCGACGAGCGCTCGGCGGCCTTCTTCGCACTCGGGCGGGCGAAACGTACCGGCGAGGTCACCCCCGTGCTCTCGACCTCGGGGACTGCGACCGCGAACTTCCACCCCGCGGTGATCGAGGCGAACCAGGCGCGCGTCCCGCTGCTCGTGCTGACCGCCGACCGGCCGCCCGAGCTCCGCGACAGCGGCGCGAATCAAACCATCGACCAGGAGAAGCTGTACGGGTCGGCGGTCCGGTTTTATCGTGATCTCCCCGAACCCGCGGCCGACGGCCGAAAGCTCCGCTCGCTCCGGGTCGACGCTGCCCGCGCACTCGCGGCCAGCACTGGGACGCCGTCCGGTCCCGTGCATCTCAATTTCCCGCTCCGGAAGCCGCTCGAACCCATCCCCGTGTCGGGCGACGTGCCGGACGGGTTCGAGGACGACGAACCGCTCGCCGCGACGGGCCGTGACGGACCGTTCGTCCGGACCGAATCCGGCCGAGCCGAACTCGACGATCACAGCATAGAACGGGTTCGTGAGGGGCTCGCAACCGAGCGCGGCCTCGTCGTCGCCGGGCCGAGCACGACGCTCGACCCATCGGCGGTTGCCGCACTCGCGAGCGCGACCGGCTTTCCAGTGCTCGCGGACCCGCTCTCGGGGCTCCGATATGGTCCCCATCTCACCGAGCTCGACGTTCCCGTGTGTGGCGGCTACGACTCGTATCTCGACGCGCGCACGGTCGACGACTGGCCTGCTCCCGAAGTCGTCCTCCGGGTCGGCGCGTCGCCCACCTCGAAGGCCCTCAGAAACTACCTCCGCGACGCGGTACGGGGGTCGGGAACACGTCAGTTCGTCGTCGACCCGGCGGGCGAGTGGCGCGAGGCCACCTTCACGGCGAGCGATCTCGTGATCGCCGATCCGAACAGACTCGCGCGCAAGCTCGCGGAGCGGGCGGAGCGGGCGGAGCGGACCGACTCGTCTGCGAGCGAGGCGTGGCGCGAGCGATTTCGGACGGCCGAGACAGACTATTGGAACGCAGTTGAGGCTGCACACGACGACCAGTTCTTCGAAGGCACGATTCCGGGAGACGTGATCGCGAACGCACCCGACCCCGCAACGGTGTTCGTCTCGAACTCGATGACCGTACGCGACGCCGACCGGTTCGGGCGGCCCCGCGACGCCGGCCTCACCGTGCTCGGCAATCGGGGGGCGAGCGGGATCGACGGGATCGTGTCGTCGGGACTCGGCGTGGGGAGCACGACCGACGACCCGCTCGTGCTCGTGGTGGGTGATCTCGCCTACTACCACGACATGAACGGCCTGCTCGCGCTCTCGCGCTGCGGGGTCGACGCTACGATCGTCGTCGTCAACAACGACGGCGGCGGGATCTTCCGGATGCTCCCGATCGCCGAGTTCGATCCTCCCTTCACCGAGCAGTTCGAGACCCCACACGGTCTCGATTTCGCGCCGACAGCCGATATCTACGGCTTCGAGTTCGTCCGAGTCGACGAACGCGATGCGTTTCGGGACGCCTACCAGGCATCGCTCGAAAGCGCCGGCAGCCAGATCATCGAGGTCGAGTTCGATACTGGGACGAGCCACGAGTTCCGCGAGACGGTCCACGAGCGGGCGTGCGACGCGATCGACGAGTGAGGTCCGGTGGTGACTCTCGACAACTCTTCCCCGGGAGCCGCTGGACCGACGACCGATAGGCCTTCGGTCGCGCGGTACTACCGGCTGGCATGAGCGTTCTCAGCAGGCTCTTCGGGGCGAACTGGCGGTGCGGGTCGTGCGGGAAGGAGTACTACCGGAACCCGTCGACGTGCGGGAACTGCAACGGGACCGTTTTCGAACGAGCCTGATCCGGTTTCGGGCTCGTGGGTGAGGACCGGGGAGCCGCGCGGCCCGCGGCAGCGATCCGGCCCGACGCGGCGCTGCTGCCGGGCCGTCCTTGGGGAAGTACAAGCGCGCCCACTCCGGTTTCACGTACCGCTACCGACGGCCGCCGAACGACCAACCTTTTTCGGCTGTCGGCTCGGACGAGACGCATGGTTTCGGCCCTGTTCGATCCTGAGAAGTGGGAACCGATCGCCGAATTCGATTTCACGGACATCACCTACCACCGCGCCACCGAGTCCGGCACCGTCCGGATCGCCTTCGACCGACCCGCGGTCCGGAACGCCTTCCGGCCGGGAACGGTGGACGAACTCTACGACGCGCTCGATCACGCGAAACGCCAGACGGACGTGGGCTGTGTTCTCCTCACGGGGAACGGGCCGTCGCCGAAGGACGGCGGCTGGGCGTTCTGTTCGGGCGGCGATCAGTCGGTCCGTGGTGGATCTGGCTATGAGTACGGCGACAGTGACGGCAGTGACGGAACCGAAGACGAGCGTGAGTCGAACGACGACGACCAACCGAAGACGGGTCGGCTCCACATCCTCGAAGTCCAGCGGCTGATCCGCCACATTCCGAAGCCCGTGGTCTGCGTGGTGCCGGGCTGGGCGGTCGGTGGCGGCCACTCTCTCCACGTGGTCTGTGACCTCACGATCGCCTCCGCCGAGCACGCGAAGTTCCTCCAGACCGATCCCGACGTGGCGAGCTTCGACGGCGGGTTCGGCTCCGCGTATCTCGCGAAACAGATCGGACAGAAAAAGGCCCGTGAGGTGTTCTTCCTCGGGAAGACCTACGACGCCGACGAGGCCACCGAGATGGGGATGGTCAACGAAGCGGTGCCGCATGACGAACTCGAATCGACGGCGCTTTCGTGGGCTGAGACGATCAACGGCAAGTCGCCGACCGCGATCCGGATGCTGAAATACGGGTTCAACGCCGCCGACGATGGGATGGTCGGTCAGCAGGTCTTCGCGGGCGAGGCCACCCGACTCGCGTACATGACCGACGAAGCCCAGGAGGGACGCGAGGCGTTCATGGAAGGGCGGGAACCGGATTTCTCGGACGTTCCCTGGCATTACTGATCGCGTGAAACGGCTGATTCTGACGTCTCAGGCCCCGAGCAGGCAAGTGCTGCTCCTCGTAGCCAAGCCTGATGTCCGTGGAACGCCACGGTGCGGGCGATGAGCACTTCGGGGACCGATCGTGAGGCGGTCGATACCGGCGAGGAGATCATGGTTGCGACGTATCGCGCGCTCAGTAAACACGGCTACGCGAACCTCACGATGCAGGCGATCGCCGACGAGTTCGAGAAGACCAAGGCCGTCATCCACTATCACTTCGACACGAAGGACGACTTGCTCGTCGCCTTTCTCGATTACCTCCTCGATCGCTTCACCGAACGGCTCGCCGTCGGCGAGGACGCCGACCCGAACGACCGCCTCGACGCGCTCGTCGACGAGCTGTTGCTCGGGCTTGGCGACGACGACGAAGCGACCCGGAGCAACCACGAGTTCCACGCGGCGCTGCTCGAACTCCGGTCGCAGGCCCCGCACAACGACGCGTACCGCGCACAGCTCACCACGAACTACGAGCTCCTGGTGGACATGCTGACGGCAGTCATCGACGACGGTATCGAGCAGGGCGTCTTCCACGACGTCGACGCCGAGCAGACGGCAACGCTCGTGCTCGCGACCATGCTCGGCGGCCGCGTCCATCACGTCACGCTCGACCACGAGAACATGGCCGTCGAAGTGCGCGACGCCCTCGAAGCACAGGTACTCCGTGATCTCCGCGTCCCGGAGAGGACGTAAGGCTGTTACTTTCTCTCAAATCACGGATGGCTGGAGCACTCATCAAACACTGACTGACTGGTTAGTTAAAAAGGTAGCATGGACTAGCGACGGACGAACGAAGCGGTGGCGTCCGGTCGTTCCGATCGTCTCGATCGGCTCGCAGCAGGAGGCAACGGCGGCCGCGGTGACGAGCGGCAAAACGACAGGCAGCGCGACGACGTGGCTCGGTCGTGGGGTGTTCGCGTTTCGGCGGGAAGTTTGTGAACGTGGGGCTGTTCGATCTCGATAGACGTCATCCTCGCGCTCGCGGGTGATCTCGCCGCGCCCTTTGCGGCCAGTGCCGCGGCGGCCGCCCTCGGCGCGGTACTCGTCTACACCCAGGTCGAGGAGACGGTCACGTTCGATCAGGATCCAACAGCCGCTCCGGAAGCGATCGGCGAGGGTTCGGCGACCGGCGCGTCCGCCGACGACTGAGCCCGAGATTCGCCGTACCGGAACGGCGGGTGCGCTATCGTCGTGGTATCGCGACCACCGCTACATCGCTCGGAACGGCCCCGCAGTTTAGTATCCCTCCGGCTGGAATGCGGGTATGAACCTCGAACGAGGGGTGTTCGTCGCGGCGATCCTGGGTCTCGGGACGCTTTCGCTGTTGTTGGTCCTCCCGTTGCTCCAGTACGTCCTGCTCGCGGTGTTGTTGGGCTACGTTCTCCACCCGGTCCACGAGCGACTCGCACCGCGGATCGGGTCACGACTCTCTGCGGGCGGGCTCGTCGCCGGCACGGCGCTCGTGGTCTTGCTGCCGATCGGCGCAGTGATCGCCGTTGCGGCGAACCAGGCCGTCCAGGTGCTGACGGCCCTCCGGACCGGCCGGTTGGGGATCGACACGATCGAACGCTTCCTCCGCGAACAGGTCGGCGTCACGATCGATATCGGTGGCGCGATCGGCAGCACACTCACACCCGACGCGGTGCTCGGCGTGGTCGAGGGGCAGAGCGGTGCGGCGCTGTTCGGTCGTGCGGCGAGTCTGTTCGGCGGCCTCTCGAACGTGGTCATCGGCCTCACCGTGCTGGTGTTCCTCTCGTACTACCTCCTCACCGACGGTGTAGGGTTCGTTCGGTGGCTTCGGGACGTCGCCCCGGTCCCCGGGGACGACTGGGATGAACTCGTGGCACGCGTCGACCGCCTGCTCTGGGCGGTGATCGTCGGCAACGTCGCCGTGGCGACCGTCCAGGGCGTGCTCACCGGTATCGGGTTCGTTGTGGTCGGCTTCCCGAACACCGTCTTCTGGACGGTCGTCACCGTCGTGCTCGGACTTCTGCCGCTGATCGGTGCGTCGATCGTCTGGCTCCCCGCATCGATCTACCTGTTCGTCCTCGGTCGACCTCTCGCCGCCGTCGTGCTGTTCGTCTACGGAGCCACGCTCGTGAGCATCGCCGACAACTACCTCCGGCCGATGATCGGCGGTCGCGAGGCGGGTCTCAACCCCGGCCTGTTCGTCCTCGGCATCTCCGGCGGACTGTTCGTGTTCGGCTTCCTTGGTGTGTTCTTCGGCCCGGTCGTGCTGGGAACGTTGAAAGTCCTCGTCGAACTGTTCGCTCGGGATGGTACCACCCCGGACGCCTCCGAATCGTCCGATCGCCGTAGGCCGAGGCTCGGCCGACCGATGCTGGATCGCATGAGCGTTGGCTCGGCAACCGGCGTCGACACGCCGACGACGATCGACGACGACCAGCGCGCCAGTTGAACCACGACGACGGCCGCCGGCAGCCGCCGGCTGTCGGCAGCGGTCGGGATTCGTCAGTCGGACTCGTGGTGGATCCGTCGTCCTTCGTCGTTCAGGACGGGGCCGACGACGTCGGTAACGCCGTCGAGGATCGTCGCCGACCGGACCGACGGCTCGTTGCCGCCGAAGTCGGGGAGCTCGTCGCCACCGACGCTGTAAACCACCCGGCCGAGCTCCGCGGTACGCATCCCGCCGGCGCACATCGGACATGGCTCCGTGCTAGTGTACATCGCCATCCCTGCGCGTTCGTCTGGATCGAACTCCCGACACGCGCGATACGCGAGGTTGAGTTCGGGATGACGACGGACGTCGTCCTCGGTGAGTACGCGATTCGAGTCGACCATCACGACCGTATCGTCACGGACCAGCACCGAGCCATACGGGCGGTCGCCACGGTCCGTGGCCTCGCGGGCGAGTTCGAACGCCCGTCGCATGTGCGACTCGTGATCGAAGTCGTCGAAGTTCGAATCGCTCACGACCGTTCGTCGTCCGGTGGCTCGAATAACCCGTCGGCCGACATCGACCGCGATCGAGAGAACACCTCCAGTTCGATCCAGGCGACTCTCAGCTGGCCGCCGCATCGTCGGGCGGGCGCAACACGATCGCGCCGAGGCTGGCACAGATCGCCAGCGCCCCGCCGACGAGGAACGCCACCGACCAGTCGGTCGCGGCGACGAGCCAGCCCACGGCGGTGCCGCCGAACACGCCGCCGATCATCTTCGCGGAGTAGAGCACCGCGTAGTTCGTCGAGGAGTGTTCGTGACCGTAGTAATCGGCCACGAGGCTCGGGAACAGCGTGTACTGGGTGCCCTCGAAGAACGCGGCGACGGCGACCGCACCGAGAAAGCCGACGGACGTTCCGACCGCACCCATCCCGACGAGCGCGAACAGCCCGATCCCACAGAGCGCGAACGCCACCATCATCGATCGTTTCCGTCCGAGTCGATCCGAGATGCCGCCAACGCTCAGCCGCCCCACTCCGTCGGCGATCGGGAGCAGCGTCGCCGATGCCGTCGCGATCACCGCCGACAGGCCGACGTTCTCCGCGAACGGGATCAGGTTCGCCGCGAGCATGAGGTTCGCGCCGGAGATGCCGACGAACATCGCGTACAGCAGCCAGAACTGCCACGTCCCGACGACCTCCCGCCAGGTGTACTGGCGAGTACCGGATGCCGTGCCGTCCGTCGTGGCATCCGAACCGTCGTCCGTCCCCGAGTGCGCGCTCGTTCCGCCGTCGGCCTCCGTTTCCGCGCCGTCGGTCGCCGTGTCCGCGTCGCCGGACGCCGCCGACCTCTCGTCGCCGTTCACGAAGTCGGCTGGCGGATCACGGAGCACGAGCGCCCCGACGACGACTCCGACGGCGATCAGCAGGCCGATGTTCTGCAAGACCCCCGAGAACGCGTCGATCGTCGCGTTCGCCCGGACGTAGGGAACGAACAGCGCGCTCCCGGCGGCGAAGGCCATCGTCCCCGCACCGGTCGTGAGGCCGCGCCGGTCGGGGAACCACTTGACGGCGGTGTTGACCGCGACGGTGTAGACGATCCCGACGCCGATCGCGCCGAGGATGTAGAGGAGGTAGACGTGCCAGAGCTGGGTCGCGTGGGCGAGCCCGACGTAGCCACCGCCGGCGAGCACGCCCGCGAGCACCGTCAGGCCGCGTGGCCCGTGGCGATCGCGGACCCACCCCACCGGAAACTGCGATCCCGACTGGAAGACGACGTACAGCGTGAACACGAGCCCGAGCGCCGGCAGGGAGATGCCGAGGTCGTTTGCGAGCGGCCCCCGTATCGACGACCAGACGTACTGATAGGGGCTCACGAGCGCCATCATCACCACCGCGGCGGCGATCTGCCACCATCGTGAGAACCCGAGGATCTCGCGTGCGCGCTCGGCGTGGGTGCTCATCGATCTACCGACCACCGGACTCGGCTCGTACCCATCGTGCATCCGTCGGTGACCCGGGGCAAAAAAGAGATGCCGAATCGATCCGGTGGGTGGGTTAGTGACTCACTCACTCGGTTCGGGCGCACGCCACGCGAGGACGATCCCGAGCACCGAAACGACACCCGCGAGCAGGAACGCCGGTTGGTAGCCCACCCTGTCGATAATCCGGCCGGCGGCGATCGGGGCGACGAACGCGCCGAACAGCCCGACGCTCGTCAGCAGCGAGACCGCCGTGGTCCGCACCTCGGCGGCGACGACCTCGGCCACGTACGAGAACAGCAGACCGATGGCAAGCTGGACCGCAAAGCCGCTGACGACCAGCACCACGACGAGCACCGCGACCCGCGACACCACGGCGAACGCGACGACGGCGGGAGTCGCGACGACGAAAGCGGCCACGGCCACGGGGCGGCGACGACGGTCGAACACCCGATCCGAGAGCGCTCCACTGCTCGATCGCGAGACGACCCCGATCGCCGGGAAGAGCGCGGTCAGCACCCCACCCACCGCTAGCGGAACCCCGAACTGCTCGACCATGAAGCTCGGCAGCCACGTGTTGAGAAAGAGGTACAGCGAGTACGCGAGAAAACAGCAGGCACAGAGCGTCCACACAGCGGTATCGGTGAACAGGCGAACGAAACCGTCGCGGTCGGGGCTGTCCGTCTCGACATCGATCGATCGCCCGCGGGTCGCCAGCAGGAAGACGCCGAGGCCGACGACGGCGATCGCCGCGAACGCGGGCAAGATTGCGGGCCAGCCGAACGGCCGCGCGAGCAGCGGGCTCCCGAACTGGCCGAGCGCGAACCCGACCGGTGCGCTCGCGGTGAAGATCCCGACCGCAGTCGCGCGGATTTCGGGATCAACGGCGCGACCGACGGTGTTCGCGCCAGCGTTCCAGAAGAGGACGTACGCGATCCCGCCGAGCACGCGCGAGACGAGCAGCCACCAGTACGCGCCGGCCGCCGCCGCGAACCAGCCCCAGACGCCCGCCACGAGCAGTGCGATCCCACCGACCGTCATCGCCCGGCGCACCGAAACCCGATCGAGCGCGATCCCGACCGGAACGCTGGCGACGACAGCGGTCGCGTACATCACGCTCATCAGCCAGCCAGCCGCGCTCGCGTCGATCCCCATCGACGATCGAACCAGCGGCAGGACGCTCGCGGGTGCGATCTCGTAGGCTGCCGCGGCGGTCGAGAGCAGGAAGAAACCGACGACGAGCCCGACCGTCTCGTATCGCGACCGGCGATCAGAAGCCTCTGCGTAGCTCACGCCGGTGGTTCCCGGGGTGGCTACAAACCTCTTCGTCTTCGTGTCGTTACTATCCTCCGCCCCGTGTCGATCCTTCCACTCACTCCGTGTCGACGATCCGGGCTACCCCGTGAAACCGCAGTCACTATGCGACGGGAGGCCGATTTTCCGACAATGAGTACGCAGGAGGTTTCACGGCGGCAAGCGTGGGTGATGGCCGCTCGTCCACAGACGCTGCCGGCGGCCGCCGCGCCGGTGGTCGTCGGCACCGGACTCGCCGTCGGGACGGGTGCGTTCGCCCCGCTGCCCGCGCTCGCGGCGCTGATCGGCGCGCTCCTCATCCAGATCGGGACGAACTTCGCCAACGACTACTACGACGCCAAATCGGGCGTCGACTCCGACGACCGCGAGGGGTTTACCAGGGTTACTCAGTCCGGCCTCATCGCCCCCGCTGAGGTCCGGTGGGCGATGATCGGCACCTTCGCGCTCTCGATCCTCGTCGGCACCTACCTCGTGTGGGTCGGCGGCCTCCCGATCGTCGTGATCGGTCTCGCAAGCGTCGCCGCCGGAATCCTCTACGCTGGCGGCCCCTACCCGCTCGGTTCCTATGGACTGGGCGACCTGTTCGTGTTCGTCTTCTTCGGTCTGGTTGCCGTCACTGGCACCTACTACGTCCAGGCAGCCGCCACGGCCCCGCCTTTCCCGCTCCGTCCCCCACTCGGAACGCTGCCGGTCGCAGCCGTCGTCGCCAGCCTCCCGGCCGCGGCGCTCTCGACGAACATCCTCGTCGTCAACAACGTCCGTGATCTCGAAACCGACCGGGCAGCCGGCAAGCGCTCGCTCGCGGTCCTGATCGGCTACCGGTGGAGCCGGGTCGAGTTCCTCCTTTTGACGGGGATGGCATACGCCGTCCCGATCGTCTTCTGGCTCGCCGAGGACAGTCCCCTGGCGCTCGCCCCGCTACTCACGCTTCCCTACGCCGCGCGGATCGCTCGTACTGTCTTGACCAGAGCCGAGGGCACGGCGCTCAACCCCGCGCTCGAACGCGTGGGGAAGCTGCTCGCGGCCCACTCCGCCCTGTTCGCCCTCGGCCTCGCGATCCCGGGAGTGCTCGCATGAGGATCGAGCAGTTCTCGCTCGCGCTCGCCACGCCGCTCACGACCGCCCACGGCACCATCGACTCTCGCGAGGGGTTTCTGGTGTTCGTCGACGTGGACGGCACCCGCGGGATCGGCGAAGCGACCCCGTTGCCAGGCTGGACGGAATCGCTCGAAGCTTGCCGGGACGCACTCGATCGCGCTGGGCGAGCGGCCGAGACCGACGGTTGGGACGCGGCGTTCACGACACTCACCAACGCCGACGAGCCGGCGGCCCGCCATGGTCTCGCGCTCGCGCTCTGCGATGCGCGCTCACGGGCGGCCGATGTCCCGCTGTACCGCCATTTCGGTGGCGAACACACGAAACGAGTTCCCGCGAACGCGACCATCGGCGACGGCGGGGTCGAGGAGACCGTCGTTGAGGCCACCGAAGCGATCGAACAGGGGTTCTCGACGCTCAAGATCAAGGTCGGTGCGCGCGAGGTCGCCGCAGACATCGCCCGTATCGACGCCGTTCGGAACGCGGTCGGCGACAATGTCACGCTCCGCGCCGACGCGAACGGCGCGTGGAGTCGCGAAGAAGCCCGGACCGCGCTCGACGCGTTCGTCGATCTCGATGTCGCGTTCGTCGAACAGCCGCTCGCCGCGGACGATCTCGCGGGCCACGCCGCGCTCCGTGGTGGGTCGGTCGGGATCGCGCTCGACGAGGCGCTCGCTGAGCACGCCGTCGAAACGGTCCTGGCTGCGGATGCGGCGGACGTGCTCGTCGTGAAACCGATGGTGCTTGGCGGGCCGGATCGCGCGAGGGAGGCCGCACTGCGCGCTCGCGAGGCCGGCCTCGACGCGGTGGTCACGACCACGATCGATGGCGCGCTCGCGCGGACGGGGGCGGTCCACGTCGCCGCGAGTCTTTCCAACCCGCCCGCTTGTGGCCTCGCGACCGCCGACCGGCTCGCCGAGGATCTGGTTCCCGACCCCGCGCCGATCGCGGGCGGCGAGGTGTGTGTCCCGCAGGCCCCTGGAAACGCTCCGGACCCTGATCTCTCGGAAGAACGATGAACGACGTTCTCGCCCATCGCACCCGCGCGACGCCCGACGCGACCGCGCTGATCGACGCTGGCAGCAGACAGGAGTGGAGTTACGCGGAGCTCGATGCGGCGGTCGATCGGACTGCGGGCCACCTCGTGGGACTGGGGATCGAGCCGGGCGACCACCTCGGCTGCCTCCTCGACACCCACCCCGCCGCCGTCCGGCTGCTCCACGCCGCGCTGCGGCTCGGCTGCGTGCTCGTCCCGTTGAACACCCGGCTGGCTCCGAACGAGCTTGAAGACCGAATCGAACGGGCCGATCTCGCAGCCCTGATCTGTGGGGCCGACACCGAAGCGAGTGCGGTCGGGGTGAGCGAGGTTCCGGTCGCCTCCGTCGATGCCACGGAACACGCGGCCGTCACAGCGCTCGCCGATGTCGAGACGGTCGAGTTCGAGCCGGCGACGTGGTCCCGCGACGATCCGTGTCTCATGCTCGCCACCTCCGGCACCACCGGCCGGCCGAAGCTCGTCGTGCTCACGATCGGGAACCTGATCGCGAGCGCGGTCGCCTCGGCGTTCCGGCTCGGCGTCCTCCCCGGCGATCGGTGGCTGAGCCCGCTATCGGTCTACCACATGGGGGGGCTCGCGCCGATCGTGCGCTCCGCGCTCTACGGAACTGCAGTCGTGCTCGTCGACGATGACGGAACGGGGTTCGACGCCGCGAGGGCTCGCCACGCGCTCGTCGAGTACGACTGCACGGGCGTGTCGCTCGTCCCGACCATGCTCCGACGGCTGCTCGACGCCGGCGACCTCCCCGACTCGTTCCGATTTGTCCTCCTCGGCGGTGCGCCAGCGTCGACGGATCTCATCGAGCGATGTGCGCGCCGAACGGTTCCTGTGCATCCGACCTACGGCATGACCGAGACGGCCTCCCAGGTCGCCACCGCTCGTCCCGAGACGGCGTTCGCCCACTCGGGTACTGTCGGCCAGGCGCTCGTCGGGACCGACCTCACCGTGATCGATGCTGCGGGAGAGCGCGTCGATCGCGGCGAGACGGGCGAATTCGTCGTCTCGGGGCCGACGGTGTTCGCGGGCTACTACGACGATCCCGACGCCACCGCGGCGGCGTTTTCCGAGCACGGCTTCCACACCGGCGACGTCGGCCACCGCGACGCCGAGGGCCGGCTGTGGGTCACGGGCCGACTCGACGAACGGATCGTCACCGGCGGGGAGAACGTCGATCCCGAAGCGGTCGCAAGCGCGCTTCGCGCCCATCCAGCCGTGGACAGCGCAGCAGTCGTGGGTCTCGACGATCCCGAGTGGGGTGAGCGCGTCGGTGCGCTCGTCGTCAGGGAGAAGGACCTCGACGCCGCGACGCTACGGACTCACTGCCGAGAGCGCCTCGCTGGTTTCGAGATTCCACGCACGATCGGGTTCGTCGATTCGCTCCCCCGGACGGCCTCCGGTACCGTCGAGCGCGATGCAGTTCGGGAAATCCTCCGTGAACGGGGCGATTGACCGACGAAACGCGAACGGAACGGAGAAATGGGATACCGTCGGCGAGCTCCGCGGACCACGGGTCACAAATAACCGCACTACACCACACACCTCCCCAACCGATTCCTTCACTCGCGCTTCGCGCTCGCTCAGTCATCCCTCGCACGAGTCGCGCGCCGATGGCGCGCTCTCGCGCGCCACCCGCACCGTCATCCGCAGCAACACGGCACGCCGTCGCACCAGCGGCGTTTAGGTTCCCCATCGCCAATGGGAGTCCATGTGTACGCTCGTCGTCGCCTGGCAGGTCTTCGCCGACCACCCCGTGGTCGTGGCGGCCAACCGCGACGAGGCGCTCGATCGGCCCTCCGAACCGCCCGCGGTGATCGGCGAGGGTCCGGGTGTGATCGCGCCACGCGACGCCGACGCCGGCGGGACGTGGATCGGGTACAACGAACATGGAATCTTCGTCGCGATCACCAACCGCTGGACCGACGCCGACCTCGCTGGCGAGCGCTCGCGCGGCCTACTGGTTCGTGACGTGCTCGACTGTGAGTCCGCCGAGGACGCCGCCCGACTCGCCGAACGCGCCGTCGAGGACGACGAGTACGAGGGGTTCAATCTCCTCGTCGCGGACGCGAACGCCGCCGTGCTCCTCGAATGGGACGGCGGGCTTCGGACGACGACCCTCGATCCGGGCGTCCACGTCGTGATGAACGTCGGCGCGATCGGGCGCGTCACGATCCCGGCGTCGTGGCCCGAACGCGGCGAACAGCAGGCTGCGAACGGACGGCAGGTCCGCGAGACGCTCCAGCCCGAACCAGGCGAGGGTGCTCGGGAGTGGCGCGACCGGGCCGCCGACGTGCTCGGCGATCACGACTATGGGGTGTGCGTCCACCACGAGGAGTTCGACTTCGGCACCCGGTCGTCGTCGCTGCTCACGATCGATGCCGACGGCACCGGAGAGTACCAGTACGCCGACGGGCCGCCGTGCCGAACGGAGTTCGAGCCGGTCGAAAGCCAACTTTAACCCACCCCCGTTCGTTGAGAGACCATGAGCACGGCAGCCGAAGGCGACCTCTCGGAGGACGAACGCGCCGGTCTCGAACTCGTCCGCACGACCGGGGGCATCCATCAGAGCGAGTTCTGGAAAGAACTCGACGTGAGTTCGCGCAAGGGGAGCCGGATCGCCGAATCACTGGAGGAACGCGGTCTCGTCCAGCGCGAGGACACCGTCTACGAGGGCCACAACACCTACTACATCGCTCCCGCCGCGCGCGACCTCGATTTCTCCCTGCTGATGGCGGGCAACAACCTCTCGCCGCTGGTCGGGGAGGAGGACGTCGAACCCGAGAGCGACGCCTTCTCCCAGTGGATCATGCAGCTCGCGTACGAGGGCTGACACACCTGACTCTACCGCACTGGTGGCCGTTTTCAGCCGATTCAGGGCCTGAAACACCGATCCTCCCGCGGATCTTGGCCGAGGGTTTAAACGGCTTCGGACCCTACTTACTGGTGTAGCAATCCCTGCATAGCCGCTGTAATCACCCATTCGAGCACCCGCTCACCCGTAGTCATCTTGGAAGGAAACACAACCCGAACCCGCACGCACGAACCGAACGAACACACCGACGAGCAATCGCGCGAACGCACCGCGGACGAGACCGAACGAGTCTGTCCCGAGTGTGGCGGTCGACTCGTGAACGACGCCGAACACGGCGAGACCACCTGCGCCGAGTGTGGTCTCGTCGTCGACGAGAACGAGATCGATCACGGCCCCGAGTGGCGCGCCTTCGACTCGGCCGAGCGCGACAGGAAAAAGCGCACCGGCGCGCCCACGACGAAGCTGATGCACGACGAGGGCCTGTCGAGCCAGATCGGCTGGCAGAACAGGGACGCCAACGGCAACGCGCTGAGTGCGCGCAAGCGCCAGCGGATGCAGCGCCTGCGCACGTGGGACGAGCGCTTTCGGACCCGGAACTCGAAGGAGCGCAACCTCAAACAGGCGCTCGGCGAGATCGAGCGCATGGGGAGCGCACTCGGCGTCCCGAAGGACGTCCGTGAGACCGCGAGCGTCATCTACCGCCGCGCGCTCGCGGAGGACCTCCTGCCTGGCCGCTCGATCGAGGGCGTCTCGACTGCGGCGCTCTACGCCGCGATCCGCCAGATGGGGCTCCCCCGGAGCGTCGAGGACGTCGCTGCGGTCACGCGCGTCGACGAGATGGAGTTCAAGCGCGCCTACCGCTACATCAATCAGGAGCTCGGCCTCGAAATCGGTCCGCCGGACCCCCAGCAGTACGTTTCGCGGTTCGCCTCCGATCTCGATGTGAACGACGAAACCGAGCGACGCGCCCGTGATCTGCTGCGGACGGCCCAGGAACAGGCCGCCCACAGCGGCAAGAGTCCCGTCGGGCTCGCTGGCGCTGCGCTCTACGCCGCCGGACTCCTCACCAACCGAGAGCTCACCCAGAACGAGGTCAGCGAAGTCGCTGGGGTGAGCAACGTGACGATCCGGAACCGGTACCACGAACTCCTCGAAATCGAGAGCGATACCGACGCCGCGAGTCCGTCCACGGCGACCGCCTAAACGGGCGGCTCAGCCCTGGCCGACGAGCCGATCCTCGTCTTCCCAGAAGTCCTGGCGGAGCTGGTACTTCTGGACTTTTCCCGTCGCAGTCTCGGGGAGATCCTCGACGAACTCGACCTTTTTCGGGACTTTGAATCGGGCAAGATGGTCGCCAGCGAACTCTCGGACAGCGTCGCTCGTCAGATCCGCGTCCGCCTTCTGGACGACGAGCGCGGTCACCGCCTCGCCCCACTCGTCGCTCGGCGTCGGGATCACGGCAGCCTTGGAAATGTCGGGATGGTCGTAGAGCACGTCCTCGACCGCGATCGACGAGACGTTCTCGCCCCCGGAGATGATGATGTCTTTCTCTCGGTCCTGAATCGACACCATCCCGTCCTCGTCGATCGTGGCGAGGTCGCCAGTGTGGAAATAACCTGTGAGCTTGGCGTTGAACGCCTCCTCGGTGATCTCGGGTTTGTTGAGGTAGCGATCCATCACCTGGTTGCCCGCGACCACGATCTCGCCGAGGGTGTCGCCGTCGTCCGGGACGTCGTTGCCGTCGTCGTCGACCACGCGAACGTCGGTGGCGATCATCTCCGCACCCTGGTTGATCTTGAGATCCCGGCCGCGCTCGGCGAGGCGCCGCGGCGAGTTCGACGTGGTGATCATCGGCGCGGTCTCGGTCAGTCCGTAGAGGTGGATGATCCGCCACCCGATCTCGTCCTCCACAGTCTGGAGGGTCGCGGTCGCGGGCGCGCTGCCGGCGGTCGAAATCCGAACGTCACGATCACCCATCGTCACGATGTCGGGGTTGTCCTCGTAGTGGGCGATGAGCCGGTTCAACACCGTGGGCGCGCCGGAGAGATACGACACGTCGTGCTCGCGGACTCGCCGGAGCGTTCCCTCGGGTTCGAACGTCCGCTGGCAGACGTGCGTGCCGCCCATCCCCGTGATGGCGTAGGTGTGCCCCCACCCGTTGCAGTGGAACATCGGCAGCGTCCAGAGATAGGTGTCGTCGTCCGCGACCTCCATGTGCTGGTTCAACACGAGCGCGTGCCAGTGCTCGGTCCGGTGGGTCCTGACGACGCCCTTCGGATCGCCGGTCGTGCCCGATGTGTAGTTCACCGAGGCGTCGTCATCCTCCGCGATGTCGGGTCGCTCCGGCGTGTCGGTCGAGGCCCCGGCGAGCCACGCCTCGTAATCGGTCCAGTCGCCCTCGATGTCGTCGGCCTCGTAGCCCACGAACGCCTCGGCCGGCACCGAGTCGCGGACCGCTTCGACGTTCTCGGCGTAGTCGTAGTCCGCGATCACGACCCCTGCCTCGGAGTCGTTGAGGATGTACTCGAAATCGTCGGGCGTGAGGAGGTAGTTCATCGGCACGAACACGCCGCCGATCTGGTTCACGCCGTAGAGGGTTTCGAGGAAGTAGTGGGTGTTCGGCGAGAGCAGCGCCACACGGTCGCCCTGTTCGACACCCATCTCCAGAAGGGCGTTCGAGACCTGGTTCACCCGATCGGCGAACTCGGCGTACGTATATTCGGTTCCGTCGTGGGCGACGACGCCAACGACGTCGTCGTAGCACTCAACGGCGCGGTCGAGGAAATCGGTGGTCAGCATCTCCACCTTCATGAACGATCGGTGGTTTCGGGGGCCGGGACTAAGCCCTTTCGGACCCCCCACTTTTTCGAGAGGGCCGGAAGGAGCAAGCGAAGCGAGCGACTGAGGTCCCTCTCGAAAACCTGTTCTGCCGAGTGAGCGGCGAACCGCGCTCGCTTTGCTCACGGCTCGTACCTCGTCGTTCGCATCGAGGTGCTCACTCCGTTCGCACCTCGCGCCGCTCGCGCGGATACGACGCTTACCGCGACTGCAAACCGCACAGCACCGCCGAAGCCCTCGCTCGTTTCACTCGCTCACGGGTCGTTCCTCCCCGTTCGCGCGTTCGGCGGTGCTCACTCCGTTCGCACCGCCCGACGCTCGCCCTTCATCCGCTGTCAGAGAGATCTCCGACAAGCCTCGTGCTCGTTTCACTCACACGAGACGCCAGGAGAGCGTTGCTCTCCTGAGCCTCGATTCGCTGCGCTCATCGAGACACCAGGCCCGCACCGCCACCACACCGCTTCCAGACTACGGCCCGTCAACGGCACACGCTTCCCACCAGCCGGGGTTTTTGTCGACACTGGCCGTTGGTTTCGCCAATGGATCACACCAGACGGCGCGCGCTCGCGGCCATCGCCACGGGGTCGGTGCTCGCCGGCTGTGGCAGCCAGTCCGAATCGACCGCGACGACCGATCGGATGACGTCGAACGCAACACAGCGAAGGCGAACACGGACCGCTCGTCCGCTCGAAACGGCCGGTGATCGAGCGTTCGGCTACACGTACGTCCGCCCCAGCGGCAATCGATTCGTCGCTGGACGGGGAGCCCTCCCCGACACCGAGCCGGTGGAGATCGGCCTCGGCGAGACGCCACAGTGGCTCGTCGCTCTCCCGCTCGCCACCGGAAGCCTCTGGGCCGTCGTGGGAGAGCGCGGCCAGGCGGAGGCGTTCGTCGTCCGCGACGGCAACGCCACACCGACGCCGATCACACCCGAACGCCTTCCGCCGGAGACACCGCCGCTATTGACTGTCATCGAGGGGAACGCGCGTCTCGTCACCGGTCCACAGAACGCCTCGAATCTGAGCCAGCCGCTCGTACTCGACGACGGACGGCGACTCTCCGTCCTCCAGAACGGCGACGTCGTGCTCACCGGGAAGTCGGGAACCGAACGGGCGCGCGTGACGATCGACGCGCTCCCCGACGCCCGCCCCGTCCGCGCGGGCGGGCGCGTCGCGGTGCTCGCCGGCCGAACCACCCGGTACGACCACGGGGTGCTCGGCGACGGGATCGAAGCCGAGCGGTGCGTCCTCCTCGATCCAGATGACCTCGCGATCACGGAGCGGATCGAACCCGCTGGCGTCGTCGAGGGTACCGCGCCGATACTCGCCTCACTCACCGGGGACGACGACAGCGAGGTGATCGTCACCGTTGGCGACGCCGAACGCGGCGCGCGAGTCGTCGCGTTCGATACCGATGGATCGCGACTTGCCGCCGGCCAGGCGTTCGACAGCGGCTATCACTGGCGGCACCAGCTCGCGGTCGCACCGTTCGCGGTCGACGGCGTCCCCGAACTCGCGGCCGTCGAGACGCCCCACGTCGGCGGCACAGTCAGGTTCTACCGGCGGGAGGGCGAGGCACTGCGAGTCGTCGGCTCCGTGTCGGGCTACGCCTCGCACACCATCGGCTCGCGCGTTCTCGACGGGGCGGTCGCCGGTGATTTCGATAGTGACGGCCGGCCCGAGCTGCTCGTCCCGGACGACTCGCGGACCCACCTCGGAGCCGTCCGGCGGACCGAGGACGGCGCGCGAGAGGAATGGGAACTGCCGATCGGCGGCACGCTCACGACCAACGTCACGGGGACCAGGATCGCCGACGGCGGCGTCGCGGTCGGCGTCGCGGTCGGCGTCGGTCACGCCGATGGCGTACGGATCTGGCAGTCGCCGGCCTGAGTTGGTGACCGATCCCGATCCGGGTAGTTTTCACCGAGCGCCGCCGTGGCCCCGGTAATGAACGACGAACTCCGCGAGCGGATCGAACACGAAGCCGAGAAGCACGCCCTGCTCAATGCGGTCAAACACGGGAGCGAAGCCGATGTCGGGGCGGTCGTCGGGCCCCTAATGGGCGAGAATCCGGAGTTCAGGGAACACGGTGACGAGGTACCGGGCGTCGTCGCCCCGGTCGTCGAACGGGTGAACGAACTCGACACCGAGGGCCGCGAGAAGCGCCTCGACGTCGTCGCCCCGGATCTGCTCGCCGAACTCGAAAGCGAGGACGAGGCCGACGACCACGCACTACCGGACCTGCCGAACGTCGACGAGGACATGGACGTTCGGATGCGCCTCGCACCCAACCCCAACGGCCCGTGGCACATCGGCCACGCGCGCATGCCCGCCGTCGTCGGTCGGTACAAGGAACGCTACGACGGCTGGATGCTCTGCCGGTTCGACGACACCGATCCCGAGACCAAGCGCCCCGATCTCGAAGCCTACGACGCGATCCTCGACGCGATCGAGTATCTGGGATTCGAGCCCGACGAGGTGGTGCGCGCCTCCGACCGGATGGAGACGTACTACGAACACGCGCGCGCGCTGATCGACCACGGCGGCGCGTACACCTGCTCGTGTCCCGCCGAGGAGTTCTCCGACCTGAAGAACGACGGCGAGGCGTGTCCGCACCGCGACAAAGATCCCGAGACGACCCGCGAAGAGTTCGAAGCGATGGTCGACGGCGAATACTCGGCGGGCGAGATGGTGCTCCGTGTCCGGACCGACATCGAGCACAAGAACCCCGCACTCCGGGACTGGGTCGCCTTCCGGATGATCGACACACCCCACCCCCGCGAGGAAGCCAGCGAGTACCGGTGCTGGCCCCTGCTGGACTTCCAGTCGGGGATCGACGACCACCTGTTCGGAATCACCCACGTCATCCGCGGGATCGACCTTCAGGATTCGGCGAAGCGCCAAGGATTCCTCTACGACTACTTCGACTGGGAGTATCCTGAAGTCACCCACTGGGGTCACGTCCAGCTCGACGCCTACGACATCAAAATGAGTACCTCGACGATCAAGGAGCACATCGAGGCGGGCGATCTCGACGGCTGGGACGACCCGCGCGCACCAACCATCGCGAGCCTCCGACGACGCGGGATTCGCGGCGGAGCCATCACCGACGCGATGAGCGAACTCGGAACCTCGACGTCCAATGTGGACCTCGCGATGAGTTCGATCTACGCTGCGAACCGCGACCGCATCGACGACGAAACCGACCGTGCCTTTCTCGTCCGGGACGGCGTCGCAAAGACCGTCATCGGCGGTCCCGAAACCGGCACTCCCCCTGTGCATCCGAACCACGAGGACCGTGGCGTCCGCGAGATTCCGGCCGAGGGTGGGGTACTCGTCGAGCCCGACGACGTGCCGCCGAACGGAAAGCGGGTCTGGCTCAAAGGCTACGGCCCCGTGCGCCACACCCGCGATGCCTTCGAGTTCACCGGCGAGGGGATCGAGATCGTCCGAGAGGAGGACGTTCCGGTGGTTCACTGGGTCCCGGCCGAGGACAACCGCCCGCTCCGCCTGCGGACGCCCGACGGCGATGTCGAAGGACATGCAGAACCCGGGATCGACGACTACGCGTCCGGCGAGATGGTCCAGTTCGAACGAATCGGCTTCGCACGGATCGACGCCCACGCCGACGGTCGGACGGTCGCGTACTTCGCGCATCCGTAGAGTTCGATTCGTTGGCCCAACGCTTTTGCCGCCTGCGGCCCCTACGACCGGCGATCATGACTGGAGCAGAACTCACGGAGTACGTCGAGGGTATCGTTCACGAGGACACCCAGGTCGGCGAACACGGACTCGACCTGACGGTTGCGGGGATTCAGGTCGTCGAGAAACCGGGCCGTGTAGACTTCGGCGGCGGTGAACTCGAAGCCGCGACGACCACACCACACGAAACCACGCAGCGAAATCCCGACGACGACTACGAGTGGTGGGAGCTCGACGCGGGCCAGTACCTCGTCCGATTCAACGAATGGGTGGACGCCAACGAACCGCTCGTGTGCCAGACGCGCGAGGCGGTCCGGGATCGGGGCGCGTTCCACCCCACGCTGTTCGTCCGGGAGCTCGAACGCGCTCCGCTGTCGGTTCCGACGGGTGGTATCCGACTCAAGGAAAACGCGCGGGTGTCGACGCTGTTTTGCTTCCCCCGTTCGTAGCGAGTTCCAAGCCGACCCGGAATCGCGGACGGTGATCGATCGTCACCCGCACGTCGATCCCGTCGACGGGCGATCGCTCGGTCCAAAGCTTAAGTAGACTCCTGTCGTGACCTTCGGTACCGATGGCCATCGATCCCGAATTCGAACAGAACCGCGAGATCGTCGACGAACACGAGGGCCACGACGTCTGGGGGCCGGTCGAGGAACCCGACGAGCTGGGGATCCACGGCACCCACGTCGCGGTCGACTTCGACCTCTGCATCGCCGACGGGGCGTGTCTGGAGGACTGCCCCGTGGACGTCTTCGAGTGGGTCGACTCACCCGACCACCCCGAGAGCGAGATCAAGGCCGACCCAGCAGAAGAAGCCCAGTGCATCGACTGTATGCTCTGTGTCGACGTCTGTCCCGTCGACGCGATCGACGTCGACGCGGGTCGGGCAGGCCGTACCTAAGGGGCAATCGTTCCCGGCGGACCGACGACGAGTACCGGCAAGAATCTACGACAGACCAACACGGTAATAGTCGGCGAGAGGCTATGCCAGAGAGAGCCACCCGGGAGTATCCATACCAATGCACTCAGTCGTTCTGACGAAAGGCGTACCGGATTTCCGCGAGGGACAGGTCGCGTTCGACGAGGACGGACATCTCGAACGTGGAAACACTCCGACAGTGATGAACCCCAACGACAAGCACGCGCTGCGGACCGCCCTCCAGACCAAGGTCCGTCACGGGGGCCAACTCAGCGTGATGAGCATGGGGCCGCCTGGCTACGGCGACGTGCTCCGGGAGGCGATGGAAATGGTCTATGCCGACGACCTCTACCTCCTCTCGGACCGCGAGCTCGCCGCCTCTGACACGTGGGCGACCGCGATCACGCTCGCGACCGGGTTGCAGAAACTCGACGAGCAGCCCGATCTGGTGTTCGCGGGGTTCAAAACCGCCGACGGCGAGACCGGCCACACCGGCCCGCAAGCGTGCTGGTGTCTCGACTGGCCGATCATCACGCACGTCGTCGCGCTCGATGTCGACGAGGACGACAATACTGTTCGAGCGAAACGTCTCGTCGAGGGCGACATCGAAGAGATCGAAACCGTCGAGGCCCCGATGCCCGCGTTCATCGTCGCCGATCCCGAGTTCGAGCCCACCTACCGCAAGGCCTCGCATCGACTCACGCTCAAGGACCTCCAGGCGGAGACCGAAGCGCGTGCGGAAGACCACGAGGAGCACCTGACGACGTGGGATCACGCGGACCTGAATCTCGACCCGGACTACATCGGCCTCGACGGGTCGCCAACTATCGTTTCGTCCGTGGACCCGATCCCGAAAGCGCCAGCAGAACGCGAGGCCACGATGGTCGATCCCGACGACGGAGAGGGAATGAGCGAGGTGCTTGAGGCGATGGAACCGTTCGCCGACGGGCGATCGGAGGCGGCGGGTGACTGATTCATGAGTGAGACTACCGACCCCGGTGAGCACACGGTCGAACAGCTTCAGGACGAACTGGCCGCAATCGACAGCCCCCGCGAACTCGAAGGGATGCTCGACGCCGAGAAGGACGGCCAGCAGCGAAAGACCGCCCAAGAAGCGATCCGCGCGCGGATGCGCGAGGTCGGGCCCGCCGAGGGCGATGCCGTGGAGGACGGCACCGAGACCGAAGGCGAGTATCGCGAGTCCGCCGACGAGGTCGAGGGTGACACCGAAGCGGACGGCGAGACGGGTAACGCCGATAATCTCGCGCTCGACCCCGCGGAGTACGACATCGCGGAGTTCGGCCCCGCGATCAAGGGCGTCGAGGATCCCGACGAGCTCGAAGCCATCCTCGCGGCCGAGGAGAGCGGCGGGGACCGCGACAACCTGAAGACGCTGATCGAGAGCCGGATCGACAAAGTCACCGAGGACGCCGAAGAGGCGGAGGGTGACATCGACCCGAGCGACCTTTCGACCGCGGAGCTCGGCAACGCGCTTCAGGGGATCGACGACGAGGAGCGCCTGCGGGAGGTCCTCGATGCCGAGCAGGCCGGCGAGAATCGGAGCGCGGCGACGAACCTCATCCAGAACCGGATCGACTCGGTCCAAGAGGAGGAAGCGCCCGAGGAGATCGAGGTCGTGCCGCCCGAGGAGAAACACCCCGATCTCGATCACCCGACGGCGGACAAGCAGTACGTCAAGGCCATCGAGGACGGTGACTATCGCGACATGTGGGTCTACTGTGAGACCCAGGCGGGCGAACTGATCGACGTCTCGAAGGAGATGCTCGGGAAAGCCCGCGAGCTGATGGACACCTACAACGACGACTACGAAACCGACGAACGGGTCGTGGCGGTGCTGATCGGCAGCGATGTCGAGAAACACGTCGAAGACGTGATCGCCTACGGCGCTGACGTGGTGGTCCACCACGAGGACAAGCGGCTGGAACGGTTCCAGCACAAGCCCTACACCGAGCTGTTCTGTGACATGGCGCGGTGGGGCGGCGATCCGACTGCCGAGAAAGGGCCGGAAGAAGCGGACTGGCGCGAGTACGACGAACCACGCTACACGGTGTTCCCGGCGACTAACAACGGACGGGATCTCTCGGCACTGGTCCAGGGTGAACTCGACTCGGGACTCGCCTCGGACTGCTCAGACCTCTACATCGAGGAGTCGATGATCTCGAACCCCGTGAAGACCGGGCGACCGGGCACGAAAAAGGAGTTCGAGCGGGTGTTGCACATGAAGCGCCCCGACTTCTCCGGGTTCGAGTACTCGACCATCCTCTGTCTCGACAACCCCACTCGGGAGTTCCATCCCCAGGGCGCGTCAGTGATCCCCGGGAGCTTCGATCTCCCTGAACCCGACCACGACCGCGAGGGCGAAGTGGTCGACCACGACCTCGATCTGGAGGAGGACTGGCTCCGGGTCTCGGTCACCGACCACGATCAGTTAGACGAGGGCGTGGACCTCACCGGCCACGATGTGGTGGTGGCAATGGGTCGGGGGATCGGCGACGACCCCACGAAAGGCATGGAGATCGGGATCGACCTCGCCGACGCGTTCGGAGATGCCGGACTCGGCGTCTCACGTGGGATCGTGACGGGCTCGTACGAGTTCGCGGGCCACGTCGAGCGCTACACCGCCGAAGAACGCCAGATCGGCGAGACCGGCCAGGTCGTCGAACCCGACCTCTACATCGCCGCCGGAATCTCCGGAGCAGTGCAGCACAAGGTCGGAATGGATGAGTCCGAGACGATTATCGCGGTGAACACCGATCCCGACGCGCGCATCCGGGACTTCTCGGATTTCTTCGTCGAGGGCGACCTCTTCGAGGTGCTGCCCGAACTCACGGCGGCGCTCGAATCGGGCGAACTAGATATCGGAGCGATTGCGGCGGACGGAGGGGAAACCGATGACTGAGGACTACGAGCACTACGAGGCGGTGGTGGTGGGCGCAGGACCAGGCGGCGCGGCGGCGGCCGCGACGCTCGCGCGCAACGGCGTCGAAACAGTAGTACTGGAACGCGGCGTCGACGCCGGCTCGAAGAACGTGACTGGAGGGTTGATCTACGCCGAGGAATCCGCTCCGTACACGATCGACGGGATCTTCCCGGGCTTCCGCGAGCACGCGACCGAACGACCAGTAACGGACTACTACATCCACAACATCGCTGGCGAGCAGGTTCGAACCTTCGACATCACGGATGGACACGAACAGGACACCGAGTGGGCCGACGCCGTGCTCCGCCGAAAAATGGACTCGTGGATGGCCGAGCAGGTCCACGAGATCACCCGCGAGGCCGGCGGCGGGCTCCTGACGGAGGTGAAGGTCGACGGCCTCCTTCGAGAGGACGGTGAGATCGTCGGGGTGACGTGCGAGGAGCTCGACCCCATCAAAGCCGATTTCGTCGTCGCTGCGGACGGCGTGAACTCCGAACTCGCGCGCGAGGCGGGGCTGATGGACTGGGAGGAGCCCGAGGAGTGGTTCCAGGGCGTGAAAGCGGTGGTCGACATGCCCGGCGACGCGATCAACGAGCGGTTCGGGATCGCCGAGGACGAGGGCGAGGCCCACCTGTTCTCGGGCGATCTCTACGACGGCGTTCGGGGCGGCGGGTTCCTCTACACGAATCAGGACTCGCTGTGCATCGGAAACGTGTTCCACCTCGACAGCATCGTGGAGGAGGAAGCCGAGGTTCAGGACCTGCTCGACGCACTTCTCACCCATCCGGTGCTCGCACAGTGGCTCGGCGACGACTACGACGAGCGGGAGTATTCAGCGAAGCTCGTCCCCGACTCGAAGAAGGCCGCGAACCCCTCGCCCCACAAGGGCCGGCTGGTGCTCGTCGGCGACGCGGGTGGCCAGATGCAGGCCCAGGGGCCGATCATCAAGGGGATGAACCACGCCGTGACTGCGGGCGCGCTGGCGGCGGAGGCGTTCGTAGAAGCACGTTCCCGAGGAAAGCCCGACTCGGCGGGCGAGCGTTACGAGCGCCGGCTCCACGACGAGGGCGTGATGGCGAAGCTCCGGCCCACCAGATACGAGGTGGCGAGCGCGCTCGGCGAGAACGACACTGCGACTGAACTCGCCGAACGCGCGCTCGACTCGTCGGTCGGCCGGCTCGGCGTCCGAATGGCCGATCGTGCCGGGCTGCTCGAAAAGGCGTACAGCTCGCCGTATCTCGCAACGATGATGCCCGACACGAAGACGCCCTACGTCACGCTGCCTACCATCATCGGCGAGGAACTCGGCGCGAAGGTCGAAGCCGAGTCCACCGTCGAGCTGCCGAGCCTCGAAGAACGCATCGGCGACCTGACCTACGACACCGACGTGGGCAACCCCCACATCGTGGTCGAGGACAACTCCTTCGAGGCCAGCGGTGCGGCCGTCACGGCCTGCCCGGTGAGCGCGATGGACTACGGCGGCGGATGTTACCGCGACGAGACGGTCCAAGCCAATGGCGACGAGAAACGCGTCGTGAGCCTCGATACCCAGCCCTGCGTCGAGTGCGGGACCTGCGCCATCGTCGCCGACACCCAGTGGGAACACCCCCGTGGCGGCAAGGGTGTCGAGTTCAGGGAAGGCTGATGGGACGGTGCTCGGCACTGGCGCGGGCCGATACTCGCCACCGATGACGTCGGGCTACGCCGACCGGATCGCGGGGTTCGTCGAGCAGGCAGAACGCGATCGTCGGGAGTTCGACCCCCCGTCGGACCCGCCGGACGAGGAGCTCGCGATGACGTTTCTCCGGGAAGGACTCGGCCCACTCGTGGCACTGTATCTCGAAGCAAGAACCGCCGAGTGGGACGTCGAATTCTCGGCCGCGGAACTCGAACAGTTCCACCGGGCGACGAACGCCTGGCTCGCGCTCTATGCACAGTGTTACGGCGTCGAGATGGAGCCCGATGTCACGGTTCGGCGCGCGGCCGAACTGCTTCTCGACACCGACAACATCCGGGACACTGCCCAGTTGCTGACACGGATTCCGTCGCGCTGACGGCCCGAAGACGACCCCGACTCCGCTGACTCCGCTGACTCCGACGACACACCGACACCGACGACGATCCGCATCGAAAACCGACACAAATAGTTAAGTAGCGTGTAGTGGTATCGATTCGCATGCAAGTGTCGGAGGCGTTCGAGTTCACCCACGAGGATCGAAAGAGCATCTACCAGTACATCGAGGATGCCGACGATCCGGTCGAGGCCACCGAGGTCCGGGACGCGCTCGGGCTCGATCCCAGCGGGTTCAGACACCACGTCGCGATCCTGAAACGCGACGGGCTCGTCCACGAGTTCGCCGGGATGGTCGAGGCGGCGTTCGAGGGCAGCGACGCGGCCGACGAGGAGACGTTCGATCAGGAGGGCGTGGAGTACACCATCCGACCCGCGATCGAGACCGATCGGTCGGGACTCGTAGGTGTGATCCGCCAGGTCGCCGGCGAGAAGACCTACACCGTCGCGGAGAGCGTCGCGGATGTCGTCGACCACGAGGAGGCCCTCGTCCGGGAGAACGAGGTCCGCTCGCGGATGTTCTTCGTCGCTACGGTGGGCGACGAGGTGGTGGGATGGATCCACCTCGACGCTCCCGAACTCGAAAAGCTCTCGCATACCGCCGAACTCACGCTCGGCGTGTTGGAGGAGTACCAAGACCACGGAATCGGCGGCCGGTTGCTCGATCGCGGTCTCGGCTGGGCGGAGCAAAACAGCTACGAGAAGATCTACAACTCGATCCCCTCGACCAACGAGGACGCGATCGCGTTCTTCGAGGCTCACGGCGGCGAGGTCGAGGCCACCCGCGAGGACCACTACAAGATCGGCGAGGAGTACATCGACGAGGTGATGCTGGCGCTACGGCCGTAGTCGGCCATCCGAATCGATCGAGAGAAAGGACCGTCAGCGCCACTCCTCGACCGCGCCCTCAAGCGGCTCCGCGACGACGCCCTCCTGCTGGACCAGCGCGCGGGCGTGGGCCGTACAGACCTCTCGATTCGCGTCCCACGGGACGTGAAGCCGCACCGCCGCCGGTTCCTCGCACTCCGCCTCGGCGCACGTCGTCATGGGCGACGTACGCGGTGCGTCGTTACAACCGTTGTGCCGTGTCCGCCCATCGACTCAGAGGAAGTGGACGAGCAACATCGTCACGAGCATCGTCACGGTCAGGAGCGCTTGGACCACCGTCGAAGCGAGCATCCCGACGGCGGCATAGATCGCGGTTCGGAGGCTCTGTTCGGGATCTTGATGGCGGTAGAACTCGACGGCGAACACCGTTCCCATGACGCCGACGATGACGCCGAGCGGGCCGACGACGAAGAAGAGGACGACGCCGACGATCGCCGCGAGGAGCGTCGTGACCGTCGACGCGCCGCCCGCCGCGGCCGAGACCGCGCCGGCGAAGTAGTCGGCGATCACACCGACGAGACCCACGAGCACCAAGACGACGAGCAGGATCGGGCCTGGTTCGGCGTACCCGGACTGCCACCAGTAGAGCAGCACGCCGGCGATCGACAGCAACGCCCCCGGGAGTAGCGGGACGACGCTGCCAGCGACACCGACAACGAGGAGCGCGAGCGCGACGATCGCGAGGAGTTCGACCATGCGGGATCGTGGATGGCGTGCAGGTTAGTCACACCGGTGTCGACTCGGCATCGACCGTGGTGCGAACGATTTCGCAGCGTCGATATACCGTCGCCCCAGAGAGGATGGTATCGGGCGATGGAGTCCGCCTGCCCCAACCGCTGGTTGCCCAGCTGATGACTCCTTTTCGGAGACAGCCATGTCGGGAACCCATCCGCTTCGAACGCTCGAATCGATCGTACTGGTCGGCATCGGCGGGTTTGCGGGCTCGAACCTCCGGTATCTCGTCGCGCGCGTGATCCCCGGACCCGGTGGAACGCTCGCCGTCAACGTCGTCGGGAGCTTCGTGCTCGGGTTCGTGCTCTACGAGGCAGTCTACGCCGGCGTGCTCGCCGAGCGGACGCGTGTCGTCGTCGCCACCGGCTTTCTCTCCTCGCTGACGACCTACAGCACGTTCGCACTCCAGACCACGCTGCTCGCCGAGCCGATGTGGATGATTGCGAACGTGCTCGTCACCTACACGCTCGGATTCGCCGGAGTGCTCGCGGGCCGCAGCCTCGCCCGGCGCGTCGACGGAGGGACTGGCGAGTGATCCCACTCGATCCAGCCTACCTCGTCGGCACCGGCGGAGCGCTCGGGGCGCTCTGTCGGACCTACGTGAGCCAGCGCGTCGACAGCGAGACCTACCCTTTCGGAACGCTCGCGGTCAACGTTCTCGGGAGTTTCGTACTCGGCCTCGTGACGTTCGCCGGCGCGAGCGAGGAGATCCTCCTCTTTCTTGGAACTGGCGCGTGCGGGTCGTTCACGACCTTTTCGTCGTTCTCGTTCGAGACGGTTCGGCTCGTGGAACAGGGTGAGTCGGCCGCGGCGGCGGCGAACGGTGCCGTGAATCTCGCCGGTTCGCTGGCAGCGATCGGCGTCGCGTGGCTCGCGGTGCGAGTCGTCCTCGGGTAACCCTCAGAGCGGTGGACCGACGAGCCGGAGTATCAGTCGTAGCGATCGCGCTCCTCGTGGGCCGCGTCGCCGCCGTACCGATCGACGAGCGGCCGATAGGCGTCACCGAGCGCACGGAGGCACTCGCGGGTCGAGACGTAGTCGAGGTCGTCCGCCACGGGTTCGACCGAGCGGCCCTGGAGAATTCGGGCGACGAGCAGGCGTTCTTCACGAGCTGAGAGCTGGTCGCTCTTGGGATCGGTGAGATGGACGATCGCGAGCTGGCGGAAGGCGTCGGGATCGATGGCGGCGAGCCCCGGACCGCAGGCCGCGGCCGCGATCGTGCGCCACTCGTGGGCTGAGAGATCGAGCGGCGCGACGACCGGGCTGGCATCCATTACTGTGCGGACGACATCGGGATCGAGATCGGCGAGTGAGTCGGTCAGCAGGCCGCCGATGCGTTCGACGAACCACCGAGTGTGGCGGTCGCGAAGATCGCGGCCAGGCTCCGAGAGCGGCGCGAGCATCAGTGCGGAGTGTTCACCGCTGCGGTCGTTGCGGGTGATCGCGAGATGGGCGGGATCGAACCCGTTGCGATCCCAGAATCGAACGAGGTCGGGCGTCGCGCCGTACCCGACCCCGAGCCAGTCGATTTCTCCGCTTTCGTTCGCTGCGTGGATTTCATCGAGCAGTCGCGAGCCCAGTCCCCGGGATCGCGCGGCGGGATGGGTGGCGATCCGGAGCACGCGCTCGCCGATCGTGACGCCCGCTTCGGGGTCTCGGCACTGGCTCGTGAGCACGTCCGGGAGGAGGTGGCCCTCGATCCGATTTCCCTCGTACACCGATCGCCGGAGATCGGCTGGGAGATCGCCCTCACGGGCGAGTAGCGCGACCGACACCACGTGGCCATCGTGACACAGCACGTGGATGGTGACGTTCGGCGCGTCGAGCAGCCGCGCGAGGTCGTTCGGCTCCGTTCGGTAGTGTGCCGCGACGAGGAGTCCGAACGCCTCCCGAAGTCGCACCTCGTCCGCGAGCAACTCGTCGGCCGAGAGGCGTTCGTGAGTCACGGTCTCGGGCGTGGCGTCGGTGACCAGCGGTGCGACGGGCGGGCGTGCATCGAGCAAGATTGCGCGAAAGAGCCAGACCTCGATCGGATCGCCGGCGGCGTACCGGATCGGGTCGTCGAGGCGCTGCTCGGTCACGTCGAACGCACTTTCGGCGAGTCGGTCCCGAAACCGGACCGCAAACCCGCGACCCGCTCCCTCGTAGCCGTGGACGGTCGTGACGAACGCGATTGCCGAGGCGTCGAGAAACGCCGCGAGTCGGTCGACGGGCAGCGCGGCGGCCTCGTCGACGATGGCGACGTCCGACGCAGCGAGCGCTTCGTCTTCGACCGCGGCCGCCGGCTCCGCGAACCGCACCCGTCCGCCGCCAGCGGCATCGAGTCGGTGGGGGTTCTCGTCGCGGTCCGCGTCGGCAAGCACGTCGAGCGTCGCGAGGAGTTCGCGCGCCCGGGCGAACACCGCGGCGGCGCTCCGGTAGCCTGGCGCGGTCACGAGCACGTCCTTGCCCTCGACAGCCAGCGCGCCCGCGGCGAGGCCGGCGGCACTCGACTTCCCGCGGCCGCGGTCGGCCTCGACGACGAGTGCCTGTTCCGGCTCGCGCAGCCGTTCGAAGGCGCGGAGAGCGTCGGCCTGGTCGGCCGTGAGGCAGGAATCGTAGGCCGCCTGTGGGAACGTGTGGTCGTCCGGTCGCGCTGGCGGCCGCTGTGCCGTCGCCATCGATGGATCGGTACGGCCGTCACGCTCGACGGTTCCGGAATCGACGTCAACGATAGCGATCCCAGGGTGAGCGCGGAGCGTCTCGACCAGTCGAGTCCGGAACCGTCCGCCGACAGCCTTGACGTCGAACGGCGGGACGGCGAGCGTCTCGTCGAAGCCGTCTCGGCGAGCGGGCCACGCATCGAGCGGCGGCGTACAGAGCACGACCAGCCCGCTGCCGTCGACCGCGCCGACCGTGCGTCCGAGCGCGTTCGGCCGGCACTCGTCGTGACAGTCGAGCACGACCGCCGTTCGAGTTGTTCCGAGAAGCGCGTCGGCGCGTTTCGGCGTGATCCGCTCGTAGTCACGGAAATCCCCGCTGAATGCGCTCTCCGTCGCGACCACTGTTGTCTCCGACTGAGGAATCCTCGCGCCGTCGAGAGCGTCGGTCGCCGCCGTATAGCACGCCTCGCGCTCGCCCGCGAGCACGAGCAGCCGTCGCTCGTTCGCGCGGCGGGCCTCGTCGCGGAGCCGGCCCGCGAGGTCGGCGATCATGACGGATTACGGCGACGGGACGGTATGGGAACGTCGATTTCGGCCGCGATGGACGCCACGAACCCTCGACCACCGACAGAATTTATGTCATGGGTCACGAACGCGGTGACAGGATGGACGACCGCGACGGCTCCACCACGACACCGCTCGATCGACTTCGGAGCCGGTTCGGTGACTCCAACGGCTCCACCGACGATGACGACTCGTCAGAGGAGTCGGCGTGGCAGCGGTACGCGGCAGTGCTCCAGATGCTCTTCGTGGTGGGTGCGGCGTTCGGTGGCGCGATCGTGAGCTTCGCCTCGACCACGATCGATCGGACGGCGAATCTTGCACAGGAGAGCGGCCCCGCACTGCTCGACACCCTCTGGCCAGTCCTCGTCGGTGTCACGCTGCTCGCAGTCGTGATCTGTGTGGTCGTCGTCGGACTCGGGATGCGGAACGTGTAGCGATCTACGACAGGGAATATCGGGGCGATCCATGGTTTTGCGTGAATCCTCCCCAGCAGTTGGGAGACCGGCTTCTGCACACATCACCCACATGCGTATTCCGCCAGACTTCCAGCCCCTCGTGAAGTTATACCGTAGTTTCTAGCCGCGACGGTTCATGCATCACTACCATCACAATCGACCGAATCAGGTGTTCGATGGACGAGTTCGGGCCAAGGACTTCTCCACCACGCACTACCGGTAGAGTTCCACACTCACATCACAGATCCAACATACGCGAGAAGAAACAGAGTCGAGTCGTAAATACCGTGAATAAGTATCGGAACCGTGAGATTACCAGTCCGTTCGTAGGCGTAGGCAAACACGAACGAGACGACGATGAGCAGTCCGACGTGTGCAACGATAGACGTTGCCGACCCGGTATAGTTGAGAACATGTACTCCCCCGAAAAGCAGGCTTGCACCGACAATCGACGGCACGGCACCCACCGTCTCACGGAGCCGTCCCTGAATGACACCACGGAACAGAAACTCCTCGGCCGGCGCAACGATGAAGATGGTGATAAGCCCGAACGCCAGCACCGTCGGCAGCCCAAGTGCGGTGACTCCCCCGAACGCACCACTAGCCTCAGTGGGGAACAGGGCACCGATCACGACGTTTCCACCGAGCGCGAGCACAAGTGCAAGGACGGTACCGATGACGATCTGCCTGTAGTTGGCCGCCGTCAGCGTGTGGGCCGAGACTTGGAAGCCGTAGCGACGAACGTACCAGTAGGCGGTGAGCGCCATCGCTCCCTGCGTCGTCAGCGTTGAGAACAGGAACAGTCCGACGGTCAAACCGCTGTTGAACGAAAGTTCGACGCCAACGACGGCGAGTAGTTCTATTCCAACGAGGAACAGCACAGTTCCAAGAAGTAAGGCGAGCGCAGCCAATCCGGCTACGACCACGAGTGCTCGACCGACGCCTTCAAAGCCGAAGGAACTTCGGCGTTGCTTAGTAGTTATAGACATGGGTAGTAGAATAGTTCCGTAACAGCTTATACCTTTCTAGCAAAACCAAAAATCAAAATTCCGCGACTGCCACAAATATCGGAAGAGCAGAAGTACCTCTCCCATGAGTACAGAACTCGTTCCGCGCGCCGATCCGGCGACTGCCGGCTACGACTCGGAGGACGCCCCGACCGCGTCAGAGATCGCCTGGAGGTCGGCCTTTCTGAACGTGGAGTCGTCTGCCGCCTCCAGCGACTCCGCGACGCCGATCTGTGCCCGGATGAGTCGGCGCATCCGCGTCGTCGACGGTCGCCCCGACTCGTCGACCTCGAGCGCCACACAGATCGCCTGTAGCTCCTCCTTCGTGAACGACGCCTCGAACTCCCGTTCGAAGCGACCCGTCGCCGCTCGAATCGCGTTCCGCACCNGTGAACGACGCCTCGAACTCCCGTTCGAAGCGACCCGTCGCCGCTCGAATCGCGTTCCGCACCTCGTGGACGGTCACACTCATGAGTCTCTACTCTCCTGTCGTCACCCTCAAGCTTCCTACTCGGTAGCACCGAGCGTTGCAGAAGATGCGGATCGGATGTGATCGCTGACCAGTGCTGGACTCCTGTTCTAAATCTTGCACGCCGGTTTCAACAGGTAGCCAATCCGTGGCAGTAGAAAGTACGAGGACTTCGGCTACTCTCGATAGCTATCGGTTTCGTGCTCTATTGGGTTTCTCCGTGACCCGTTGCGTGACCGAGCGTACAGTAGCGCCGTGTCGGTGAAGCGGTAGGCGAACAGCCCGCCCAGAAAGGCCGATTGAGCGAGTACCGATGAGACACCGATAACAGCCAGGAGCGCGAATCCTGCTCCCACTCCCGCGATCGCGACGACGAGTGCAACGAGGAGACGTCGGATGAACGCCGAATTCCGATACGCCGCTCCGACGGCTCGGCCGCGTTCGGTTCGCCGAAGCCAGTACGTGACACCGATTGCGAACGACCCGCCGAGAACGCCCGCCACAGCAAACGTCAGATACGTGACGGTGTTGGGAACGTACTCGTGAACAGTCAATCCCATCACAACGACCCAGAGGACGGCGAACATCCCGTCCCGTTTGAGTCGTGTTTCGATCGGTAGCTCCGGAAGCCCGTTGGCAAACCGATCCATAGCCGCTCATGATGGTTTCAGAATATAAAATTCTGGCCACCAGCGTCCCCGTGCGCTCGGCTCGCACGCCGTGAGCGGTTGAAAGCGTTTTTATGCAGGCCTCCGCTACCCCGCGCTACAACCCGTGCGGGGTTGATGACGCTCCCAGCCTCACAGGACTCTCAGGCCGCCGGCGGGGCGGCCAGTCGGGATCGACGTGATCTCGGCGAGGGCGGGGGACGAAGAGCCTACGCACGGGAGGAACCAACCAATGTCAGTATACGTCACCTATGACGTCCCGGCGGATCTCGAGGACGACGCCATCGAGGCGCTCGAAGTCGCCCGGGACACCGGCACGGTAAAGAAAGGGACCAACGAGACGACCAAGGCTGTCGAGCGCGACAGCGCCGCACTCGTCTACATCGCCGAGGACGTGAGTCCCGAAGAGATCGTGATGCATCTGCCAGAGCTCGCCGACGAGAAGGAGATTCCCTTCGTGTTCGTCGAGACCCAGGACGACGTCGGCCACGCAGCGGGTCTCGAGGTCGGCAGCGCCGCGGCGGCGATCGTCGACGCGGGCGACGCCGACGAGCAGGTAGAGGACATCACGAGCAAGGTCGAGGACCTCCGATAGGACGATGAGCGCAGAAGAGGAGTCCGACTCCACGCCCGCCGAAGTCATCGAGGTCGTCGGCAAGACCGGGATGCACGGCGAGGCGATGCAGGTCAAATGCCGCATTCAGGGCGGCGAGAACCGGGGACGAATCATCACACGGAACTGTCTCGGCCCCGTCCGCGAGGGCGACGTGCTCCAGCTCAGGGAGACCGCCCGCGAGGCCGACGCCATCGGGGGTCGCTGATGGTTCGCACGCGTTCGTGTGATTACTGCGGTACGGACATCGAGCCCGGCACTGGGACGATGTTCGTCCACGTCGACGGGCGCGTCGTGCACTACTGCTCGTCGAAGTGTGAGAACAACGCCGACCTCGGCCGAGCCGCACGCGATCTCGAATGGACCGCCGAGGGCCAGCGGATGGCGGGCAACGAGGCCGGCACGGCCGACGAGGTCGAGCAGGTCGCAGCCGAGCCGGACGAAGACGAGACCGACACCGTTGCCGACGAGGTCGACACGGTCCCGGGCGAGACCGAGGCCGAAGCGGTCGCGGCGGCGACGGGCGACGCTGGCTCGCGATCAAGCGAGTCGGCGGGCGACGCCGGCGGAGCCGATACCGAGGAACTCGACGAGATCGAGGGCCGGCCGGCCGGCGGTCGCGAGGACGAGGACAAGACGTCCCCCGCAGCCGACGCCGACGAGGCCGAAGCGACCGTCGATAACGAGGAGACGGTGCGCGATACCGACGACAGCGACGAGGAAACGGACGAATGAGTCATCACGACGAGCGGACGTTCGTGATGGCGAAACCCGACGCCGTCCAGCGTGGGCAGATCGGCGAGATCGTTTCCCGGCTCGAAGGGAAAGGGCTCACGATGGTCGGCGGGAAGTTCATGCAGATCGACGAGGAGCTCGCCCACGAGCATTACGGCGAGCACGAGGGCAAGCCGTTCTTCGAGGGTCTCGTCGATTTCATCACCTCCGGTCCCGTGTTCGCGATGGTCTGGGAGGGCGCTGACGCCACGCGCCAGGTCCGTCGACTGATGGGCGCGACCGACGCTCAGGAAGCCCAGCCCGGAACGATCCGTGGCGATCTCGGCAACGATCTGGGTCACAACCTGATCCACGGCTCCGATCACGAGGACGAAGGGGCCAACGAGCGCGAGATCGAGCTGTTCTTCGACGAAAGCGAACTCGTCGACTGGGAGCACGACACTGCGACCTGGGTCTACGAGGACGCCGCCGACCACTGACGGTACTGCCGAGCAGCACGGCCGATCGGCTTTCTCGGTGTCGCTGACGACTACAACCGATTTGTTCGAGATAAGTCACGCTACACTCGAAACCGCAAGCCACACCCTCCCCAACCGATTCCTTCGCTGCGTTCGCTTCGCTCACTCCGCTCAGTCATCCCTCGCACGAGTCGCGCGTCTTCGACGCGCTCCCGCGCGCCACCGCAGTCGAAGAGCGACGTTCAACCATTAGCGCCTGAATCAAACCACCGGCCGGTTCATTTCCGTTTTCGCAGGTTTATGGCACACGCCATGTAGTGACACGCATGGACAGCGATCTCACGCGGCGTGCGCTCGTGGGGGCGATCCTCGCGGGCGGCGTCGGGGCGAGCACGTTCTCGCCGGTCAGAGGGTATCTCGAACGGTTCGCGCCGCTCTCGGGATCGGCGTGGGACGCGACCGATCAGCCGGACTCCCGCACGATCGAGAGTCCCTACGGCGCGGCCGAGGTGCGCTACGACGAGTACGGCGTGCCGAACGTCACGGGCGAGAGCGAGGAAGCGCTCTACTACGCGGTCGGCTACGCTCAGGCTCGCGATCGGGCCTTCCAGCTGGATCTCCAGCGCCGACAGATGCGCGGCGAACTGTCGGCAGTCGTCGGCGAGCAGACCCTCGACTCCGACGAGTTCCGCACGAAGATGGATTTCGCGAGCGCAGCGCAGGTAACGTGGGACTCGCTCGCGGACTCCCGGACCGGTGCGCTCACCGAAGCCTACGCGGCGGGCGTCAACGAGATCATGGCGAACGATCCGTCAGCACTCGAATTTTCCTTACTGGAGTACGAGCCCGACCCGTGGACCCCGGTCGACACGATTCTGATGCAAAAGCAGATCGCGTGGACGCTCACAGGGAGCTTCCGGACGCTCCGGACGGCGCTCGTGGCCGACCGGCTCGGTGAGGAGATCGCCGAGGAACTCTACCCATCGCGGCTTGACCACGACTCGCCGATCATCCGCGATGGGGGGACCGACCAGGCGAGCCAGCAGCGGTCGGGTGCGAAGCACGAGTCGTCGACGCACTCCGTCGACCCAGCGCTCGCCGATTGGTTGAGTCAGTTCGAGTCCCCATCGGGGATCGGCTCGAACAGCTGGGTCGTCTCGGGCGAGCACACCGCGAGCGGCGCGCCGATCGTGGCGAACGATCCCCATTTGAGTCTGATGAGTCCTCCAGTATGGTACGAGATGAACCTCAGTCCCCCAGGGACGAACGTTCGCGGCGTGACTTTTCCGGGGGTGCCGTTCGTGGTCATCGGGGAGAACGACGCCGGCGCGTGGGGCTTTACCAACACCGGCGCGGACGTGATCGACTTCTACCGGTACGACACGCGCGAGGGCGAGTACCGATACGAGGGCGAGTGGCGCGAGTTCGAGACCGACCAGCGGACGATCGAGGTCGACGGCGGCGAGGACAGGAACGTTACTGTGAGAAAAACCGTCCACGGCCCGGTGATCGAGCGTGAGGGAGCGCGCGTCGGGGTCGCGTGGACCGGCCACACCGCGGAGTCGACCCCCCAGGCGATCTACGAGTTCAGCCGGAGCGAGGGGGTCGACGACATCGTGGACGCCACGGAGAACTTCGACGTGCCGACCCAGAACCTCGTGTACACCGACCACGACGGCAACACGCTCTACTATGTCACCGGGAAGATCCCGATCCGCACCATCGACGGCGAGGAAGTTTCCGGAGATCGGATCTTCGATGGCTCCGCCGGTGAAGGCGAATGGGAAGGGTTCACGCCGTTCGGCACCTCCTCGTGGGAGGGGTTCGTTCCCTTCGAGGAGAAGCCACACGTGACGAACCCCGACTACCTCGGCACGGCGAACCAGCGAGTGGTGAACGATCCCGAGCATTACATCGCCGAGGCGTACTCCGATCCGTACCGTGGCATTCGGATCTACGACCGGCTCGACCGGCGGGCGCAATCGGACGACCCGATCGACCCCCAGTTCATGAAGGATCTCCAGCATGATACGCTCGATCTGCGCGCCGAGGCGCTCGTGCCGTTGCTCGTCGAGGTGGCGCGCACAGCGGACGACACGACCGAAATCAGACGGTACGTCGACGCGCTCGACGAGTGGGATCACCGGATGGAACGCGACTCGCTCGCGGCGCTGGTGTTCGTGCGGTGGTTCGACGAGTATCGTGAGCGGGTTTTCGGTCCCGTTTTCGACGAGCACGACCTCGACGCGTCGTACTACCCCAACGATTGGGTGCTCCAGCATCTCGGTCCCAACAGCCGGTGGTTCGAGGGACGCTCGCGCGCCGAAGTCATGCTCGACGGGCTCGACGCGGCGATCGAGGACATCGAGAACGCCGAGTACGACACCTACGGCGGGTACAACACCACCGACGCGATGACCCATCCGCTCGGGCTCGCGTTCCTCGGCTATCCCGACCTTCCCACGGACGGCTCGCGCGCGACGGTGAACAACTACGCCGTCGAGAACCCCACGGGGAGCAGCTGGCGGATGGTCTGTTCGATGGACGGCCCGTCGTCGGCCGTGATTCCTGGGGGCAATTCGAGCTCGTACTTCTCTGACCACTACGACGACCAGCTCGAACTGTGGGCCGACACCGAGTACAAGTCAATGAGTCGGGAGCTCCGAGGCGAGTCGACGCTCACCTTCGAACCGGAGGACGAGCAGTGAGCCTCGCAAATCGGTGGCAGGCGTTCCGGTCGGTTGAGGGCTGGCGGTGGGCGACGATGGTCGCCGCCATCGGTGTGGGGCTCGTCGCGGCGTGGTTTCATTGGCTCGGGCTGTTCCTCGGCGGCGCGCTCGTGGGGCTCGCGTCGGCCACGCGTGGCCGTGCGCTACTCGCCGGGTTCGGGTTCGGGGTGCTCGTCGTGTCGATCTTCGTGGTGACGCTGTTCGTCGGCGGCGACCTGACGCAGTACCTCGCGATGGGCCAGATCGTTGCGATCAGCCTCGCCCTCCCACCCGTGGCGGCGGCGTTCGCGGCGCTCTCGCGGTGGTTGGTGTAGCGTCGATCAGGCCGTCGTGAGTGACCCCTCGGTGCGGACGAGCACTGCCACGCCCAGCAGTGCCGCGAGCGCGCCGAACCCGGCGAGCACCGCGAACAACGCTGCCGGCGAGAGCGCGGTCAGGATCGCGCCGGCGATGGTCCCGCCGAGCGCGCCGACGCCGAACACGCCGAGGTAGGTGTAGCCGTAGGAGATTCCACGCGCCTCGGGCGGGCTGAACTCCGCGATCGCGGCCTGGTACAGCGGCTGGACGAAAAACAGGAAAAACCCGAGCGCGGCCCCGACGATCAAGAGCGGAACGATCCCAGCCCGGGCTACCGGCAGGAAGAGGACGGCGAGCACAGCGAGCACGCCGTAGCCGCCGGCGATCCCCGCCGCAGGACGTATGTGATCGGTGAGTCGTCCGCCGACGTACTGGCCGAGCACGCCCACCATCAGCAGGCCGGCGTAGAAGTACCGTTCCGGCTGGAGTTCGGTACCGGCGACCGCCACGGGTTCGAACTCGGGGAACGACGAGAGGATCTCGGGCAGGAAGGTGAGCACGCCGCGGTAGTAGAGCCCGGAGAGCATCGCCACCCCGAAGACGAGGACGAACACGCCCGCGAAGAGTGCTTTCGAGCTGGCGACGAACTCCCCGAACGACCTGACCCCGCCAGTCCGCTCGCGCTCACCGCTGTCGGACTCGCTTCGCTCGGCCGACGAGGATCGAGAAGCTTCGCTTCTCTCACCACTGTCGGATCGCTCCGCGCTCCGACGAGATTCGCGCTCGCTTCGCTCGCGCTCACCGCCGTCAGCAGCCGCGTTCTCGACACCGTCTTCGGTCGCACCGACCGCCGCGGTCTCGTCGATATCGGCCCGGAGGGCGAACAGTCCCGCGATCAGAGCGGGGATTGCGAGCAGGCCGGCTACGGTCCGCCAGCCGAACGCCAGCAGCGCGATCGTGGTGGCAAGCGGCCCGAGCGCGATCCCGAGGTTGCCGGCCATCCCGTGGTAGGCGAACGCGCTCCCACGCTCGTGGACGCCCTTGCTGATCAGCGCGAGCCCCGAGGGATGATAGACGCTCGCCGCCGCGCCCCAGCAGACCAGCGCGAGCGCGATCACGACGACGCCGGGCGCGAGCCCGAGGAGGAGAAAGGAGCCTCCCATCCCGAACAGACAGAGCGCGATCAGGGGCCGCGAGCCGTACGTGTCGGCGAGCACCCCCGCCAGCAGCGCGCCGAGCCCGAACAGCGCGTAGCCCACCGACACCACGACGCCGAGCGTGGCCGCGTTGACCGGGAACGTCGCGGAAAGCACTGAGATGGTGTCGAACTCCACGAGCCAGACCGACACGAGGATCGGGATCGAGAGCTCGTAGGTGTGGACCATCGCGTGCGCACCCATCACGAGGCCGACGATCGCACGGTCGTTCCCGTTCACACCCCTACTGCCCCGACGATCGATTTCAACCCGTCGGTCGGGGCAACTCGTGACCTCACGCTTGCTCTACCCTGTCCCATCGGTGACGATGACGGAACCGATCCCGGAACGCTGCCCTATAACTTATGAAAAACTTCTTTGTAGAACGCGCTGCTCCTACAGAGGACCAACCGCCCACCTATGGAGAACACTTATGTGTCTCACGCCCATACGATGATATACAATGGCTCAGTACTACGATTACGTTCTCGGTCTCATCCCGCTCGCACTCGGCGGTATCACCGCGCTACTCGCCGCTGTCGGCGTCTCGATCACGGTCGCCGTCCCGCTCGCAGCAACTGTCGCGGTCGCGCTGATCGGCCACGGGATGTTCGTCCGGGCCCCGGGTGCCGAGCCGGCTCCCGCACCCGCGCCACGGCCCAACGCCCCTTCGTTCGAGTCCGCCGACTGAAGCGTTCTCTTCTCGTTTTCGTTCTTTTACCGTTCTCTCGTCCATCCGAGCCACCAGCCATAAGCCGTCGCTCCGCCGAAGAACACACAATGACGCCGGCCACTGAACCCGACGAGGCGCTGTTTCTCACGAGCGAGGAGTGTGCGGGGCTTGCGACGCCTGCGGAGTACGTCGCGGCGGTCCGCGAGGGCTACCGCCAGCGGGGCCACGGTGCGCCAGCAGCTCCGCGGACGACGCTCAGAAACGACGATCCGCCGGGGATGCTGACGGGCTACTCCGCCATCCTGCCCGAGACGGGTGCGATGGGCGGGTACACCTACGCCGCCGGGTTCGGCGATCACGACGCCCGGTTCATGCTGCCGCTGTTCGATGCCGACTCGGGCGCGCCGCTCGCGCTGCTCGACGGCGCGAGCCTCAACCCCTTCAAAACCGGGGCGGCGGGTGCGGTGGGGATCGACGCGCTCGCGCGCGAGGACGCGACGACGCTCGCGGTGATCGGCAGCGGCGCGCAGGCCCGCGGTCAGCTCCGGGCGGCGGCCACAGTCAGAGCGTTCGACACCGTGAACGTCTACTCGCCGACTGCCGACCACCGCGAGTCCTTCGCCGCGACGATGAACGAACGCCTCGATCCTGCGGTGGCTGCGGTCGCCTCCAGCGCCGCCGCAGTCGAGGACGCCGACGTGGTCATCACTGCGACGAACAGTTCAGAGCCGGTTTTCGATGGCGACCTCCTCGAAGCCGGCGCGCACGTCACCGCGATGGGCCAGTACCACCCCGAGAGACACGAACTCGATGCGACGACCATCGAGCGCGCGACGTACGTCCCCGACCTCCGCGAGCGCGTCACTCAGGACGCGGGCTCGTTCATCCACGCGGTCGAGGAGGGTGTCGTGACCGAGGACGCGATTCACGCGGAACTCGGCGAGGTGGTCGCTGGCGAGGCTCCGGGCCGGGAGACCGACGAAGAGATCACGGTGTTCGATTCGGGTGGGACGGGCATCGAGACCGTCGCCGCCGCCCACCTGCTCTACGAGACCGCGCGCGAGAAGGGACTCGGCTCCCCGATCGAGTTCGCGCCGGCGAGCCAGGCGCTGACTGGCGAATGATGGAGTGACGACGACCGCCAAAACCGCTCAGACGTACGGCCCGAGACCGAGCGCGCGCACCAGCGGAATCCCGGCTGCGAGCGCGCCGAGCAGGTAGCCACCGACCGCGCCGCCATTGAGAAGTGGAAGACCGGCGTGTGCGCGACCCTTCATGACGAACCAGAGCAGCGCCACCAGCCCGCAGAGCGTCCCGATCATCGCCGTGAGCGCAGGGAGGGTGAGCGCGAACCCGGCGACGAGCGGCGATGCGGGGGCGAACACCGCAGCGCTCGCCACCATCACGCCCGGCATCACCGCGTCGCCGAGCCCGACGAAGAGGGCGTCGCGCTCGTCGAAACCGGGCCGGTCGGCCGCGTCGTCACCGTCGCTGTCGGCATCGGCTGGCTCGTCGGCGGCTGCGTCGTCGCCCCCGTCCGCTTCGACAGCCGGTTGGTCCGGCCCCTCCGAAGTCGAGGGACTGTCGTTGAGAAACGAGTACGAGAGCGTGAGCGGGATCACCAGCACGACCGGGAGTTTGAGATCCATCACGCCGTCGGCGAGCGCGAGCATGTGCTCGGTGCCGTACACCGAGATGGCGTCGTAGACCGCGAGCGCGACGAGGAGCACGATCGCGGGGAGGAGACCGAAACTGATCCCGAAGAGCGCTGCCGCGCCCGCCCCCATCACGATCCCGGCGGCGTCGATGACGTACCACTCCGGATGGACGAGGAGGGCGATCACGAGCAGGCCAGCCGCGGCGAGCGCGAGCGGCGAGGTCGCGATCCCGGCGATCGACCAGCCGAGGGGCGCGGGCAGCAGCACCGAGAAGACGTACAGCGAAACGAACCCGCTTGCGAGGACCACGAACCCCCGGAGCACCCAGTCCGCGCCGACTTTGATCGTTCCGAGCATCGCCGCGGTGGCGACGAGGATCGCACCGATGTAGATCACGCTGTTCGCCGGGTTCGAGGGGTTCTCGACCGCCCGGTAGCCCGCCGATTCGAACGGGCCGACGAGCGCGAGCGCACCCATTTGAACCGCCAGAAAGATCGCGACCGTGGCCGCGCCGGCTACGACGACCCGCCTGCGCTGGTGCATGACTGTGTCTCTGCCGGCGTACCCTTTGGGGTTTCGCTGCTGTCTCGTGGCTACCGAAGCGTGAAAACCGCGACAATACGAAGAGTTAGGGTTTCACACACCGTTCGTTTCCGAGAGGATCGAATCCGTGAACGTCCGCTCGTCCCGGCCGGCGCGGCTCGCTCGGGCGACGATCGCCGAGGTCCGCGAGAACCACCTCACCTTCATGGCGGGCAGCCTCGCGTTCTACGCGTTCGTTTCGCTGGTGCCGCTGTTCGTGCTGGCGTTCGTCGCGGCGTCGGTCGTCGGCGGCGAGGCGTTCGCGACCCGGATCACCGACCTGCTCGAATCGACGCTGACCGAGAGTGCGCGCGATCTCCTTGCGGACGTGCTGACCGACTCGTCGGGACAGACCGGCGCGTCCGCGATCGGGCTCGTGACGCTACTGTGGAGTGGATTAAAGCTGTTCCGCGGGCTCGACATCGCGTTCGACGCGGTCTACGGCGTGCGGCGGCCGAAATCGTTGCTCGCTCAGCTCCGGGACGGCGCGATCGTTCTCCTCGGGGTGGGGCTCGCGGTCGGTGTGATCGTTGTCACCGGCGCGGCGTTCGCGCTCTTTCCCACGATCCCGTACGTCGAGGATTTCCATCCGCTGCTCCTCGTCGTCGGGCTCTCGCTGACCTTTCTGCCGCTGTATTACTTCCTGCCGGACGTCGACGTCTCGATGGTCGAAGTGCTGCCGGGAACGGTGCTCGCCGCGCTCGGCTGGACCGTCACCGAGTTCGCCTTCCAGTTCTACGTCGCCTACGCCGGCCAGTACGCCGCCTACGGCGTGATCGGTGGCGTCCTTCTCGTGCTGATCTGGCTCTACTACAGCGCCCTCGTACTCCTGCTGGGGGCCGTCGTGAACGTCGTTTTCGCTGGTCGCTCCACCCACCTCGGCGACGAGCGTGCGCCGCTCGATGACTCTCGCTCCGCCGACACCACTCCGGACGGCGGGCGGTGGCGGTGGTAAGAGAAGCGAAGCGAAGCGAGCGCGAACGAAGTGAGACAGAATTCGATCGCTCGTCGCCGTTACTCGGCGTAGAGCCGGCTGCCGAGCAGTAGTGTCGGTTCGTTCCGCGGGTCGACCGCGAGATACGGCCGTTCGACCGGGCCGAACACGTCGACCACCCGACCCACCGTCGAGAGCTCTTGATCGCTGAGTTCGGTCCCGATGTCGGGATGTGCCTCGTCGGGACAGCGGACGATCGCGAGTCCCTGGGCGACCCGCACGACCTCACCCGCGCGTTTCATTCCCGGAGGACGGCGACGTACGCCGCGACCGCCTGGAGGAGGTCGGACTTGCCGGCGTCGTCGGCGTTCTCGATCACGACCCGCCCGCGCGGCTCGTACTCGCGCGGGTAGGTCTTCTCGCGTTCGATCACCACGTCGTACCCGACCTGGCCGGCGGCGCGCGCGATCTCGTCGACGGTCGGCTCCGGGACGGCCGCCGATCGGGACACCCGTCGCCCCTCGCTCCGGCTCAACTCCCGATCCAGGTAGGCGGGCCAGATGACGTTCTCGACCATACAGCCGCCTTCTTCGGGCGCGGCGTAACGTCTTCGGTCCGGCGTGCGGCGTGGTGACTCCCGGAAAGCGGTCGGGCCGTCCGCTGATTATTTGTCGATCGCCTCCGATGTCCGTGTATGAACAGTGCCGCGTCCATCGGGAGCCTCGCCGCGGCGATGCTTGCGGTAGCAGGCGAAACAGTCCCGCCCTCGCTCTGCACCACCACCGACGCCATCAACCATGTCTGAGGTGATCGTCGGCGTCGCTGCGGTCGGGCTCGTCCTTGCCGTACTCGCGTGGCGGATCCACGCGAACCGCAAAACAGCGCCGCCCGAGCCGCCACAGCCCGACGGCGGGTATCTCCCCGAAAACCCGACCACCGAGACCGGCGCAGAGACCGAGGCCAAGTCGGCGGGTATCACGCGCTGGTTGACCACTGTGGATCACAAGGACATCGGGATCATGTACATCGTGTTCGGGGCGATCGCGGGGCTGTGGGGAGGCACCGACGCGATGATGATCCGGACTGAACTCCTGACGCCCGCGGCCGACCTCTGGACCGAGGGCACGTACAACGCTCTCTTCACCACTCACGGGCTCACGATGTTGATCCTGTTCGTCACACCCGTGTTCTTCGGGATGGCGAACTACTTCCTGCCCATCCTGATCGGGGCCGACGACCTCTCCTTCCCCCGGCTCAACGCACTGAGCTTCTGGCTCCTCCCGCCGGCGTTGCTCCTCATCCGCGGCGGGCTCGTGGTGAACCTCTTCGCGAAGTTCCTCGGCGTCTGGGTGCCGGTCGATGCGATCGACTTTCTCTTCGAGATCAAACCTCCCGAGATCGGGTGGTACATGTACGCGCCGCTGTCGCTCCAGTCGGGCAACCCACAGGTCGACTTCCTCCTGCTCGGGCTCCATTTGAGTGGGATCTCGACCGTCCTCGCCTCGATCAACTTCATCATCACCGTGTTCGCCGAGCGCGACGAGGAGGTCTCGTGGGCCGATGTCGACCTGTTCACGTGGACGCTGGTCACGACCGCCGGGATCGCGCTGCTCGCGTTCTCGCTGCTCGGGGCCGCGCTCGTGATGCTGTTGCTCGATCGGAACTTCGGGACGACGTTTTTCGCGCTCGAAGGCGGTGGTCCGATCCTCTGGCAGCATATCTTCTGGTTCTGGGGCCACCCGGAGGTGTATATCATCGTTCTTCCGGGGTTCGGGCTGATGAGCACGATACTGCCGAAGTTCGCGGGACGGACGCTGTTCGGCCGGAAGTACGTGATCTACTCGACGTTCGCGATCGGCGTGCTTTCGTTCGGCGTGTGGGCTCACCACATGTTCTCGACCGGGATCGACCCACGGATCAGAGCGAGCTTCATGGCGGTCTCGCTCGCGATCGCGATCCCGAGCGCGATCAAGGAGTTCAACTGGATCACCACGATCTGGAAGGGGCGGGTCAGGCTGACTGCGCCGATGATCTTCTGTATCGGCGGGCTGAGCACGTTCGTGATCGGCGGCATCACGGGCGTGTTCCTCGCTTCCATACCGGTGGATCTGCTGTACCACGACACCTACTACGTCGTGGGTCACTTCCACATGATCCTGATGGGGATCATCCCGTTCATGATGATGGCGGCGAGCTACTACTGGTTCCCGATCCTCACCGAACGGATGTACGACCAGCCGCTCGCCCGCTTCCAGGCCGTGTTGATGGTGGTCGGCGTGATCGTGACCTTCGGCGCGATGTTGATCACCGGCGCGCTTGGACTGCCGCGGCGGTACGCGAGCTACCCCGCGGAGTTCGCGCCGCTGATGGAGATCACGACGATCGGGGCGTACGTCATCGGGATCAGCGTCCTGCTGTGGCTGTGGAACATGCTCAAGTCGTACTTCTGGGGTTCGCGGATCACCGACGCCGACGTCTGGGATCTGAAGGAAGTCGGCCAGTTCACCCGCGAGTGGCAGCACTTCGAGGAACAGCTCCGCGAGCGCTACGCGGCGGATGGCTCCGGTGAGCGCGAGCGTCGTCGGGCCATGCCCGACGGTAGTAGGGGAGACGAATGAACGGCGACGACGAACTGGAGGGCAGCGACGAGCAGGACTTTCGTGAGCATTTCGCGCCGGTCGCACGGAGCATTCGACGAACGGTCACGAGCCGGACGATCCAGGTCTACGCGGTCTCGTTCGTCGGGATCGTGATCCTCTCTGCGAGCATCGGTCCCGCCGTCGTCGGTGCGTACGCCACCGTTCAGGAGGACTACGGGCTGTGTAGCGATCCCGATCTCGAAGTCTCGTCGGCGGACGACACCGCCGAACTCACGGCTGGCAACGACGTTCCCGAGTTCGTCCGCCTCGATTACGACGAGCTATCGACCGCCGAACAGCGTGCCTTCCGGGCGGCGCTCGCCTCCGCGAACGGCGTGAAGCCGATCGAGGGAGATGTCGAGCATCGCTCGGCGTTCCGCGACGGGGCGCTCGTCACCTATCAGGGAGAAAACCACTACGCGGTGATCGGGTCGCGCAACGACTGTGTCACGGACTCGTTCAACCTCCCGCTGTCGATCGCAGGGCTGGTGGTGGGATCGGGACTGGTGATCGCGCCGGGCGTGTGGCGGCTCCGCGGAAACGGGGCCGAGGAGGCCGTCGATGAGTGAGTACGAACTCCACCGGCCGCGGTTTTCGGCCACGACACGGAACAACTGGGAGTTCCCGTCGGAAGCGGGCGTCGACACCGACGATCTCCCGGCGGTCGCCGATCGGTTCCTCCTCTCGAAATCGGGGTTCGACGATCCCGACTCCTTCGACGACCTCGCGCTGCCGGTGGTCACCGAACGGGGCGAGCTCAGCTACAACGCGCTCTGGGCCGCAAAGCGCGGGCCGTACGGTGTCGAGGGGATTCCGGATCTCGACGCCGAGACCAGGGCGGACGCCGAGGCGTTGATCGACGAGATCGGCCACGAGCAGTTCGAGGGGTTCGACGACGTCACGCTGCCCGCTGCCTCGTGGCGGCAGTCCAAGCCAGGGTCCGAGGCGATCACGCCCACGCTCGAATCGACCGACGACAGCGGGGTTTTCGGTGTCGGTCGCGTGACACCGTCCGCGGCGCGTGCTGCCGTCGGTCTCGTCTTTCTCACCGTGGTATCGATCGCCATCGAGTGGTTTCGCGAGTGAGATCTCGCGAGCGCCAGGGCCGCTTCACTGGAACGTCGTTCCGACGAAGGCGACGTCGACGCGGGGATCGGCGTACTCGAAAACCAGCCCGAGCACGAGTCCGTAGAGACACTGGCCGACGAACGTGAGCACGACGAAGAGGAGGAGATCGATGCCGGTCTGGCCCGAATAGAACGCGATCGAAAAGCCGGCCCAGCCGATGGCCGCGAAGGTGATCCCGCTGACCGCCATCCGCCAGCCAGGAAGGTAGTGATGGAGCGCAGCGAACAGAAACGGCCACGTCGTCATCCCGCCGCCGACGAAGATGAGATAGCCAACCAGTGGGTTGCCCTCGCCCACGATCGGGTCGCCGATCCCGGCGAGTCCCGCGAGCTCGCCGAACTGGGCGGGCTCGAACGCGCCGAGGACGATCGCGAGATAGAGAACGACCGAGAACGCGAGCGTGCCGAGACCGCCGGCGATTCCGCCGACCATTCCGCCGACGACGATCCGTCTGAGGTCCGCGAGCGCTGCGGATTCGGGTTGGCCCGTCACCCGTTCGATGAGGGGCCCAGCGTTGACCATACCGCTCGTTCGACCCCCAGGCGCAAAAAGACACCCACCACGGTCGTCCTGCGTTCTCGGTACCGGCAGCCGCTGACAGTAGATACTTGTGCGTGCCCGGCGAGTATCGAACAATGGGACGGAGGCGCGCGAAAGTAGGGGGCGTGCTCGCCGCTGCACTGTTCGTGGTCGCCGTCGAACCGGCCGCGGCCCAGTCGATCAACCGGGCGCTGATCCAGAACCTGAATCGACAGCTGCTGTACGTCGCCGCGCCGATCGCGATCCTGGTCGAGACCATCCTCTTCTATGCGGTCTGGAAACATCGCAACAACCGGGACCCCTCGCCGACCAGAGAGAACCGATCGCTCGAGATCACGTGGACCATCGCGACCGCGATCATCCTGCTGTTCGTCGGGTTCGCGTCGTACAACGTCCTGTTGAGCCCGTACATCTCGCCGACCCTCGGCGACGCCGAGATCCAGACGAACGCCTCCGAACAAGCCCTCCAGGGAGCGGCCGTGCCGGACGATCCGGATGCGGTCGAGGTCGAAGTGGTCGCGTACCGCTGGGGCTGGGAGTTCGTCTATCCCGAGGCGAACGTCACCACCGATAACACTACGGTCGTGCCGGCGAACACCGACATCTACTACCATCTCACCGCTCGTGAGGTGATCCACGCGTTCCACGCACCCGAACTCGGGCTGAAACAGGACGCGATCCCGGGTGAGTACAACACCATCCGGACGAGCGTCGGCGAGACCGGCGAGTACCGGGTCTACTGCTCGGAGTTCTGCGGTGCGGGCCACTCCCGGATGTACGCGAACCTCACGGTCGTGAGCCAGGACCGGTATCAGGATTGGCTCGACGAGCAGCGAGCCGGGAACGCCACCGGATCGACCAACATGACGAATGCTTCGTCGACGAACGGCTCCGCAGCCCGGCGCGCACCGGCCTGAGTCGGAACGACGGTCGGTCTTCCACCATGACGCGATAACGAGGTCCTCGACAACGGCGGGACCATGACGCGACCTGCCGCCACCGTCAGAACCCGGCCACAGTCCCGTCCTTTCGGGGTTCGGTCGCGCCCGAGAGCACTCCGTCGTGATTTCTGGCGATCTGCGCGCCGCCGAACAGCGATGGCGCGAGCACCCGGACGTCGTGGCCCATCCGGGTGAGCTTCGTCGCGAGAGCGCCGTCGATCCGCCCCTCGACCGCGAGCGAGCCGTCCTCGCGGTAGCGCCACCGTGAGCGGTCGAGGGCGGCCTGGAGCGGGAGGTCGTTATCGACAAGGTTCGAGATGACCTGGACGTGGCCCTGTGGCTGCATGTACCCGCCCATCACGCCGAAGGCCGCCCAGTCGTCTTCCTGTTCGTCGGGCGCGAGATCGACAATGCCGGGGATCAGCGTGTGGAACGGCCGCTTTTTGGGTTCGAGGCTGTTCGGGTGGTCGGGATCGAGCGAGAACGACGCGCCGCGGTTCTGGAGTGCGATCCCGGTGTCACCTGCCACGAGACCGGAACCGAACCCCGCAAATCGGGAGTTGATGAACGAGACCACGTTGCCCGCGTCGTCGGCGACGCAAAGGAGGACGGTATCCGCGTCCTCGGCGCGCGCGTCGGGAACACCGAAGCTCACGTCGCTCGCGGCTCCATCGATGTCCGACGCGCGCCGCCGCGCCCACTCTCGGGAGGCGAGCGGCGGCACGTCCTCGTAGGCGGGATCGGTGATATAGCGGTGGCCGTCGTGGAACGCCCGTTTGGTGGCCTCAGCGAAGTAGTGGACGCGCTCTGGCGAGTCGAGGGGGTACTCGTCCGCACCGACTTCGGCGGCGACGGTGAGCGCTTCGAGCGCGATCAGCCCCTGGTTGTTCGGGGGGAGTTCGTACACCTCGGCCCCGTTGTACCGTGTCGAGACGGGATCGGGGAACTCGGGTTCGAAGGTCACGAGATCGTCGACGGTGAGAAAGCCACCCTTCGACTGGACTTCGTTCACGATTTGCTCGCCGATTGCGCCGTCGTACACCACGTCAGCACCCTGCTCGGCGATCTTCCGGAGGCTCTCGCCGAGGCGGGGCAGGTGTATCCGTTCGCCGACGCCAGGAGCCTCGCCGTCCTTCAGGTAGGCGTCGGCGGCGTTCGCGTCGGTGAACAGCTCTTCGGCCGCCTGCCAGTGGCTGGCGATGACCTCCGAGACGGGGTAGCCTTCGATCGCGTACCGGATCGCGGGCTGGAGGGCCTCACCGAGCGAGCGGCGGCCGTGGCGCTCGACGGTCGCCTCCCATCCCCGCGCGGTGCCAGGGACGGTGACGGCATGAGGACCGAGAAACGGCATTTCGATCTCGTCGGTAGCGTGGCTGCCGTCGACCGCGTAGCCGCGCTCGCTGGGGTACCAGTCGTCGGCGGCGTCGTGTTCGCGGACCGAGGCGCGGACGTTCTCGATCGTCGCGTCGGCGGGCGCGCCGCCACAGGCCCGCATCGCGCCGGTCTCGCCGTCGGCGGTTCGGTAGAGCGCGAACGCGTCGCCGCCCAACCCGGTGCTCGTCGGCTCGACCACGTTGAGCGCGGCGGCGGTGGCGACGGCGGCGTCGAACGCGTTGCCGCCATCACGGAGGATCTCGACGCCGGCTTCGGCGGCGAGCGGCTGGCTGGTGGCGACGACGCCGCGATCGGCGTAGACGGTCGATCGGCGCGACGTGAATCGATCGAGGTCGGGTTCGGACATACAATGACTTGTGTTGACACCGGCCTAAAGGGCCCACCGAACTCATCCGGGGAAGGCGTTATCGGCTACCACATCGTCGAACCGGGCATGACGTTCTCGATCTGCGTCCGCGAGACGACCGACGCGGGAACCACCTTCGGAGTCGGGGTTGCGACCGACGCACCGGCGGTCGGCGCGCTGGCACCTTGCGTCAGCCACGACGGCGTCATCGCAACACAGAGCTTCGTCAACGTCCGGCTGGGCCGGCGCGGCGTCGCGCTGCTGCCCGATCTCGCTGTCGACGACGCGCTCGACGGCCTGTTGGCCCGCGACGATCACGCCGACCTTCGCCAGGTCCACGGCCTCGACGCACACGGCAACGCCCACGCCGTCTCCGGTGAGGGATGTGAGGGATGGTTTGGCCACCAGATCCACGCCAAACGCGGCGTCACCGTCGCCGGAAACATGCTCGTCGGCGGGGACACCCTCGACGCGCTCGTCGAGACGTTCACCGAGCGGGATTCCGACGATGACGTGGTCGATCGGCTGATCGACGCGCTCGCGGCGGGCAAGGCAGCCGGCGGGGACAAGCGTGGCCACACCTCCGCCGCGGTCGCGGTGAAGGCCCCCGAAACCACGGCGTATCACGATCTCCGGGTCGACGCCCACGACGAACCGATCGCGGAGCTCCGGCGGGTGTACGAAACGACAAAGGCGGCCAGCGACGGGTTCAGCGAGTCCTCGAAAGACCGAATTTTCGACTGACGACGCTCCGTGATGCGGCCGAGGCCGCCAGCCCTCCTTTTTGCACGAAAAGCGACACGCCGAAGCGTCCTTGAAACATCATTTCCTCAGTTCGTAACACGGGGAGACGGAAGCTCCCCTTCTCAGGAGGTTCTTGCAGGAACTTCCGCATACAGGTGGCTGTGGCAGGACAAAGCTCGCCAAACTCGGTCGTCGCCTGAATCGTCGGCGGAGCAGCGGATCGCTCGATTTCGGCGTAGCCACGGTCGGCGAAGAAGTCAGCCGCCGTCGTCGTAAGGAGAAACAGCGCCTCCACGCCATCGGCCGAAGCACGCTCCTCTAGTGCGTCGCACAGCGCTGTTCCGAACCCGTTGCCGCGGGCCGATCGTTCGACGACGACCGATCGCAGAAGCTGCTCCGCTTCGTCCCCTTCGATGCCGGCGATACCGACTGGATCACCCCCTTCATATCCGAGATAGAAACAGTCGGGCTTCGACCGGATGTTCCGGGACGGGAGATCGTTGCGCTCCAACAAGGCCTCGATGTACGAACAGTGGCTGTCGTCGGCTTGCTGGATCGTGATCGTTTCACCGCTCATGCCGGATGAACGCGATCGTGGGGCAAATATGCTTTCGGCGGCGTCGGGACAGGTCTCCCCGCCCACGATGTGCAGCCACTCGGACGTCCAGAGCCCCCGGACGTCCGTGAGAGCACCGTCGGCGATGCTCTCGATCGGCCACGTTCACTCCTCGACCCGGTGGCAGGCCGCGGTGTGGCCCGGACTCGCCTCCCGGCTTTGCGGGACCTCGCGTTCACAGGGCGAGGGGAACGCCTCGGCGACGATCGTCTCCGCGCGGTCGCGGTTGCCGGCCGCGAGCTCGTCGGCGGCCTCGCGGATGGCGTCGGCTGCTGCCGACGGCAGATCGGCGGGCTCTCGGGACAGCAGCTGTTCGACGAAGTACCCGGCGACGCTCCCCTCGTCGGTTCCCCGATCTTCCGAGCGGAGGCGGTCCTTCGCGGCCTCGCGGTCGAGCTCCGCCGAGAGTACGTGGTTCCGGAACGAGAACGCGTCGCGGAACGCTTCCTCGGTTCCGGGCCACTCCTCGGGCGGGATCACGGCCGGACACCGGGTGTGGAACCGACAGCCGGACGGCGGGTCCATCGGTGACGGCACCGTCCCTTCGAGGATGATGCGCTCGTCGCGGTCGCCGGGATCGATCCGCGGGACCGCCGACAGCAGCGATCGCGTGTAGGGATGGGCGGGGTTCTCGAACAGCTCGTCGACCGGTGCGGTCTCGACGATCTCGCCGAGATACATTACGGCTACCCGGTCGGCGACGTGGCGAACCACGCTCAGGTCGTGGGCGATGAACACCAGGGAGAGACCGAGGTCGGCCTGGAGCTCGTCGAGTAGGTTCAGGATCTGGGCCTGGACCGAGACGTCGAGCGCGCTCACCGGCTCGTCGGCGATGATGAGTTCGGGTTCGAGCGAGAGTGCCCGCGCGATGCCGACGCGCTGTTGCTGGCCGCCGGAGAACTGGTGTGGGTAGCGGGTGGCGTGGCCGGGCTTCAGCCCGACGCGTTCGAGCAGGTCGCGTGCGCGCTCCGTGCGGTCGTCGGCGTCCGTACCGATGTCGTGGACCTCCATCGGCGCGGTCAGGATCTCGCCGACGGTCTGGCGCGGGTTCAGCGCTGCTAGCGGGTCCTGGAAGATCATCTGGAGGTCGCGGCGGTGCGGCCGCATTTCGCCGGCCGAGAGTCCGGTGAGTTCCTCACCGTCGTAGTGGACCGATCCCGCGGTCGCGTCGTCGAGATTGAGGATCGTCCGGCCGAGCGTCGACTTCCCACAGCCGGACTCGCCGACGACCGCGAGCGTCTCGCCCGCCTCGACGGCCAGGTCGACGCCGTCGACCGCACGGACGGTCGTATCGTCGCCAACCAGGCGGTCGAGAACCCCGCCCGACTGATCGAAGTGTTTCTTCAACCCCTCGACCGCGAGCAGGGGGTCGTCGGTGCGTTCGTCGGTTCGGGTCGTTTGCAGGCTCATAGCTGCTCCTCCTCGGGTCCACGGCGGAGACAGGCCGCCACGTGGTCGCCCCACTCGTCGTCGGGCATCGTTCCGTCGTCGAGGGTTCGCCCGACCGGCCTGAAGTCGGGCGGAACCTCGTAGCACTCGCGTTTCGCCTCCGGACACCGCGGCGCGAAGTGACACGCGTAGGGGATATCGATCAGGTCGGGGACGTTCCCCTCGATCGGCTGGAGGTCCTCCGTCGGTGTGTCGAGTCGCGGCGTGCTGGCGATCAACCCCTGGGTGTAGGGATGCTGTGGGTTGTCGAACAGCTCGCGGGCCTCCGCGCGTTCGACGATCTCGCCGGCGTACATCACGTTCACCCGGTCACAGACCTCGGCGACCACCGAGAGGTCGTGCGTGATGAGCAGGATCGAGGTGTCGAAGGCGTCCTTCAGCGCCCGGAGCTCGTCGAGGATCTGGGCCTGAATGGTGACGTCCAGAGCAGTGGTGGGCTCGTCGGCGATCAGGAGATCGGGCTCGGCCGCGAGCGCCATCGCGATCATCGCGCGCTGGCGCATCCCACCGGAGAACTCGTGGGGGTAGTCGACCGCCCGGCTCTCGGGTTCGGGGATCTCGACGGTTTCGAGCATCTCGATCGCGCGCCGCCACGCCTCGCTGTCTTTCGCCGCGCCGAGGATCTTGCGCTTCACCTCCGCCGACAGGCGCGTCGACTCGCCGCCGTGGCCGTGGAGTCGGACCGACTCGGCGATCTGCTCACCCACCGTCAGGGTGGGGTTGAGGCTGTTCATCGGATCCTGAAACACCATCGAGATCGCCCCGCCGCGCATCTCGCGGCGCTCGGCGTCGGACATCGCCAGCAGCGACTCGTCGTGGAGTCGGACGTCGCCGTCCGCGATCTCGCCCGACTCCTCGACGATACCCGCGATGCTGTCGGCGAGCACGCTCTTGCCGGAGCCGGACTCGCCGACCAGCCCCACGATCTCGCCCGATCGGATGGTGAGATCGACCTCGTTCACGGCGTCGACGGTGCCGCGCGGGGTCGGGAACCGGGTGTGAAGCCCGTCGACTTCGAGCAGGCTCATCGGTTCTCGACCTCCCCTTCGCTCACGTCGAAGACGTCGCGCAGCCCGTCACCGAGCGTGTTGAACGCGAGCACGACGAACATGATGGCGAAGCCGGGCATCACGCTGATCCACCACGCCTGACTGATGAACTGCCGGCCGTCCGACAGCAGGAGCCCCCACGTCGGCGTGGTCGGCTTGACGCCGAGTCCGAGGAAGGACAGGCCCGCCTCCGCGAGGATCGCGAGCGGGATCATCAGCGTCGCCTGAACGATCAGCGGCGCGACCGCGTTCGGCAGGATCTCTCGCGTCATGATCCGCCGATCGGTCATCCCGATCGCGCGCGCCGCGGTGACGTACTCCTCCTCGCGCAGCGACAGTACCTCGCCCCGAATCAGCCGGGCGAAGTCGTCGATGTACGCGATCCCGATGGCGATGATGACGTTCTGCACCCCCAGTCCGCCGGAGATGGCGATGATCCCGACCCCGAGGATGAGTTCGGGAAACGCCCACTGGAAGTCGACGTACCGCATCAGCGCGCTGTCGATCCAGCCGCCGTAGAACCCGGCGAGCAGCCCGATCGACGTCCCGATCGTGAACGCGACCGCGACGGTAGCGAGCGCCACGAGCAGCGAGACGCGCGCACCGTAGATGATGCGCGAGAGCAGGTCGTGACCGACCGAATCGGTTCCGAGAGGATGCCAGACCCGTTCGGTGCCGGGGTCGTCGTCGAAGTTCCCGACCGAGTGGCTGTTCGGCTCCTGCATCACCCCGAAGGTCGCTTCGGGATCGTGCGGGGCGAGAAACGGCGCGAACACCGCGACGACGACGAACAGCACGACGACCACGGCCCCGAACAGCGCCAGCTTGTCCGCCAACAGCCCCTCGACGATCCGCTGGCGGGTGGTGCGGTGCTCCTCGACTGCATCGCCGGTGTCGCGGTACTCCGGCGGGACGTCCGTCGGCCCCGGTTCGGCGGGCGTGTTTGGCCCGACACCGGACTCGGTAGCGTCGCTCATGCGCCTTGACCCCCTCCGTAGCCGATACGCGGATCGAGGACCGTGTACGCGAGGTCGACCGCGAGATTCGTGAACACCATCACGCCAGCGACGAGCAGGATGACCGCCTGGGTCACCGGGTAGTTGCGATCGAGCATCGAGTCGACCAGCAACCGACCGAGGCCCTGGATGCCGAACACGATCTCGACCGTGACGCTGCCGACGAGCACGAGCGCGAGCTGGATGCCGGCGACCGTGACGACCGGGATCAGCGCGTTCTGGAGTGCGTGCTTGTAGAGGGAGGTACGGTCGCTCACGCCTTTGGCGCGCGCGGTTCGCATGTACGGCTCGTTCAGGACTTCGAGCAGCGACGATCGCATCATCCGCATCACGACCGCGGCGTACGGCAGCCCGACTGCGATCCCCGGCAGCAGGATGCTCTTCAGCCACGGCACGACCCCGCAGGCGGTCGCCGCGCTACGTGCCGAACTCGGCCTGAANTGGAGCGCCTTCTACGGTCTCACCGGGCTCCACGGTCTCCACGTCGCGCTCGGGACCGTTCTCCTGGGAATCCTCGTCGTTCGCGCGCATCGAGACCCCGAGGAAGGCCGTGATCGTCGCGACGTAGTCCGCGGGCTCGCCCTTCCGGGTCGCGCTCACGATGCCGGCCGGGATGGCGATGCCGAGTCCGACGACGATGGCGAACAGAGCGATCGAGATCGTCCGCGGTGCGGCCTGGCTCACGAGCGTCGCGACCGGCTGGCTGGTGCTCAAGCTCTGACCGAACTGGAGCGTCGCCATGTCGCCCAGCCACTCGACGTACTGGACGTACAGCGGCTGATTCAGGCCGAGTTCGGCACGTAGCGCGGCGACCGCCTGCGGGGTCGCCTCCTGGCCGAGCATGGACCGGACGGGACCGCCGGGGATCAGCCGGAGCCCGACGAACACCGTGGTGGCGACCATCCACATCACGAGGACGGCGTGGCCGACGCGCTTCGCGATATAGCGGCGCATGCTACTCGTCGACCCACGTGGTGTGGAAGTTGCGCAGGTAGGGGATGTGGGTGAACCCCTTCACGCTCGACTGCTTCGCCGCGAGGTCGTCCTGGTGCATCAGGTAGGCGTGTGGTGCTTGCTCGATGAGACGGTCTTCGAGGGTGTGGAGCACCTGCGCGCGCTGCTCGCGGTCGGTCGTCCGGCGCTGTTTCGCGAGTAGCTCGTTGACCCGATCGTCGACGAAGTTGATCCAGTTCAGCGAGCCGCCATCGTCGGGTTTGCGGTAGAACTGGTAGAGCGACTGGTCGGGGTCAGGGTCGCCGACGCTGCCGCTGACGGTCGTGTCGTAGTTGCCTTTCTCGTACCGCGACCAGTAGGTCGAGCTCGTGACCTGCTCGATGTTCACCGAGAAGCCGGCCTCGTTCAGCTGCCGGCGCACCTCCTTCGCCGAGCGCAGGTTGCTCTTGGTGGCGAGGATGCTGAACGAGGCTCCCATCGCCCCCGACTCCTCGAGTAGCTGCTGGCCCCGCTCCGGATCGTAGTCCTGTGCGCTCGGTTTGTCCTCGCGCCACACCCACTCCGTCGCCTTGTTGATCGGGCCGACATCGGGGAGGGCGTTGCCGAAGTACGCCGTCTGTACGAACTGCTCGTTGTTGATCGACTTGGCGATCCCGAGCCGGGTCTTCTTGGACCCGAACGGCTCGCGGCGCTCGTTCATCGCGAAGCCGTACCAGTTGACGCCCGGCGCGGAGAGCTTGCTCACGCCGCTCGCGCTCTCGACCTTGTCGACGTTCTGGAGCGGGACGAGGTTCGAGAAATCCACGTCGCCGCTCCGGAGCGCGTTGACCAGCGTCGCGGGCTCCGGGATGGGCTGGATGTCCACGCCGTCGAGGTACGGCAGCGAGTTGCCCTCGGCGTCGGTCCCGAAGTAGTCGTCGTACGCATCGAGCGTGATTCCGGAGCCGACCTGGTGATCGGTCACCTCGAACGGGCCGGTGCCGACGGGCGTGACCCGGTACTGATCCTTGCCCATCTCCTCGATGGCCTGCTTGCTCACGATGGTCGCCGCGCGGCCCGGACCGCGGGTCAGGTAGATGAGCGCGGGGGCCAGCGGTTCTTCGAACCCGATCTCGACGGTGTAGTCGTCCTGCACCACGACGCCACCGTCGTCGATCGGCTTCAGCGTCGACAGCTTCGGGGCGGCGGGGGTCTCCTCGGAGATGGTGCGGTCGATGGTGTACTTCACGTCCTCGGCGGTGAACTCGGCCCCGTTGTGGAACGTCACACCCTCTCGGAGGTCGAACGTGAACGTACTGCCGCCGTCGGTGACCTCCCAGTCCTTCGCGAGATCGCCCCGGACGGTGAGGTCCTCCTTCAGCGTGACGAGACCGTTGAACACGTTGGAAGCCACCTGGAAGTACTGCCCGACAGTGATGTACGGCGGGTCGAGGATGTCGATGCTCCCGGTGTACCACGCGGCCGAGAGGCGACCGCCACGCTGGCTCGACGAGGGCGTCGCCCCGCTGGCGTTTCCGCCGTCACCGGAGCCGTTGCCGGAGCCACCGGAACCGCCGCTGCCGCCGGAACCGTTGCCCGAATCACCGCCACCGCCACTACCGCCGCCGGTACAGCCGGCGAGGGCTGTCATGCCGGCCGCGCCGAGTAGCTCGATCGTCGTCCGCCTGTCGACGACCGGCCCGCTCAGATCCGCGTCGGTAATCGTGTCATCTGATCCCATGAGACGATGGTACGGAGTGATCGACTTCGCTATACACCCGAATATAGCCGGGTCGGAGCAGGAACGATGGTGACATGGCGTCCCATTCGATCCGAACCCGCCTCACAGCGCGTCGAGCAACGTTCAACTCCGTGGACACCGTAGGGTGTTCAATGCGAGAAGTGACCCTCCGGGTGCGCCACCACGGCGAACCCGAGAGCGACGTCAGCGCCGACCATCCCGACCTCACCCTCAAATCGGTGTCGTCGATGACGGGGAGTGCCGCCGAACGAAAACGTATTATCGAAATTTCAGGGTCGGAGACATCGATCGAGGACTTTCTCGCGGATTTCAGGGCGGCCGATGCCGTGCTCGATGCGTCGCCGCTGACGCCGCTCGCCGTCCCACGGGTGCTGATCGACATCACGTACGACAGCTATCGGTGGGACAGCATCTCCCAGCGCCTCGCCGACATGGGTGTCCACTACCGGACCGGGACGACGATCACCGCCGGCTGGGAGCGCTGGACGGTGTACCTCGACGAAGGCGACGATCTCCACGAGATCATCGACTCGCTCGAACACGCCGGCAACGAGACCGACCTCGTTCGGAGCGTCGAACTCGACGAGGTGAACGAGCGCGAGCAGCTCGAACTCTCCCCCGTCGTCGACGAGCTGACGCGCCGCCAGACCGAGGTTCTCGCCACTGCGATCGACCTCGGCTACTACCAACACAAGACCGACACCAGCATCGAGGACATCGCCGCCGCGGTCGACATCGCCTCCACGACGGCGTGGGAACACCTCGCACGGGCCGAATCGAAGGTGATGGCCACGATCGGAGGCCACCTCGCCTCGGTCAGTCACGCGTCCTCTGATCGGTAGGGTGATCCCCAGCGCCGACGCGAGCGACGAGAACACCCACAAGCACGACCAACAACGCTACGGACGAGTCGTACAGGAGTACGACACCGTGGCGGCGGTACGAGCGCGCCGATTCGGGCAGGTGTCGAGCACGCCGGTTCAGACGGGTGCCGAGCGCGTCAGAAAATCGGTGTGACCGACGCGCCGACGTAGAGAACGGCGACGAGGAACACCCAGACGATGTCGACGAAGTGCCAGTACAGCGAGACCGTCGCGATCGAGGTGTCACGGCCAGCCTCGTACTGGCCGAGATGCGCGCGAACGACGAGGATTCCCAGGAGAACGGTCCCGAGCGCGACGTGGAGACCGTGGAGCCCGGTGAGACCGTAGAAGGCGCTCCCGAAGATCCCCGACGCGATCGTGAACCCCTCGCCGACGATGAGGTCGTGATACTCGTAGATCTGCCCCCCGACGAACAGCAGACCGAGCACGAACGTCGTCACGAGCAGGAACCCGAACCGTCGCCGGTTGCCCGTTTCGAGCGCCGAGTGGGCGAAATGCAGTGTGAAACTGCTTACCACCAGCAGTGCGGTGTTCACGACCAACACCGTGGTCAGCAACTCGGGGATCTCGCCGGGTGGCCAGCCGCCCGCCCGGATGAAGAAGTAGTAGATGAACCCGCCGGCGAACGTGAACACGTCGGTCGCGAGGAAGAGGTACATCGCGCCCCGGAGCGATCCCGGCTCGCGTTCGTCCGTCGCGCGCGTCCAGAAATCCGCGATGAACCCCTGATACAGCCAGCCGAACAGCCCAGCCAGGAAGACGAGCGCGCCGCCGCCGAACACTACCGGCCCGACGAACCCGGGAATGATCGCGACCTCGCCGTGGCCGAGAAAGTAGAGCCCGGCTCCGAGATACAGCCCGGTGGCCCCGATCGCACAGACGATCGGCCACCACGTCGCCTCGCTTCGCCCGAGCGGGAAATCCATCCCGACCGGTGGCTCGTGGGCGTCCGTGTCCTCGCCAGTGTCGGTCGCCGTTCCCATGTACTCGGGTTGGACGCAGTCCGGCAAAAAGACCCTGGCTGCGCCCCGCCACTGTCCGCGATCGGTCAGCCGTGGTTCACTGCTCTCCTCCCTCTTCGGACGGGCGATTTATCTCCCCGGCCGTCGGATTCGAAACGACGCCATCGATGACGTCCACACCGAACACTCCCGTCGTCGCGTCGCCCTCGTGGCGGGTCGCGATCGGGCTGATCGCCGCCACGGTGGGCTACCTCGTCGTTCTCCTCGGCGTTGGGCTCGCCGCGTGGGGTGGGATCGACGCCGTGTATCGAATCCCGATTCTCGCCGTCCCTGCCGCGGGCCTCGTGCTCGCTGTCGCTGGCGGCGTGTTGATCCAGCGCGAGCGCTCGGCCGGCTGAACGGCTCCGCGACGCCTCGCTCGATCACCCCTCGTCCTCGTCTGACTCCTCGCCAGTGACGAGGGCGGTGATCGCCCTGGCGGTCTCGGAGTGGCCCGTCCGCTCGCTCTCGGCGATGATCCGGCCGGTGATATACGTGATGCCCACGAGCGCGACGAACGGCACCACGAGCAGCGCCTGACTGACGAGCCGCGCGACCGGGGCCGGGCCGCCGACGGTGGTCCCGGCGAACAGGAGGATGAAAAACAGCAACATCCCGAGCGGGATGAAGTTGACCGTGAGATCGAGCAGCGTTTCGCGGTCGAAGACACGCTCTGCCATCGACGCGGTGTAGACGCCGGAGCGGTATGTAGCTACCGAGAGGCACGTCGAACTCGGACCGTCGGCCGACTCGGTTCTGGCCGTCGTATCTGATGCAAGGACGAGCTATTTGTGGCCCCTCCATCCACACGAGGCATGGGATTCACGCCGATCGAGGACTACGGCGTCATCGGGAACCTCGAAACCTGCCCGCTGATCGGGAACGACGGTTCGATCGACTGGTGTTGTTTCCCCCACATCGAGTCGTCGAGCGTTTTCGCCGGGATCCTCGACGACGACGGCGGTGGCCACTTCGCCATTCAGCCCAGCGGGGCGTTCGAGTCGACACAGGAGTACGTCACCCGGACGAACGTGCTTCGGACGACCTTCGAGACCGACTCGGGAACGATGACGCTGACCGATTTCATGCCCGTGGTCGACGGGGTAGAGCTCGGCCACACCACGAGCGCGATCTACCGGAAAGTGACCTGTACCGAGGGCACCGTCGAACTGGATGCCGAGTTCGATCCACGGTTCGACTATGAGCGCGTCGGCACCACGGTCGAGCAGACCCACGAGGGCGTCCTCGCCCGCGGCAACGGCGAACAGCTCTACCTCTGGAGTCCGGCGTCGTTCGAGTCCTCGGAGGGTGAGGAAGAACACGCCGAGGCGACCGAACGTCTCGGCACCGACGAGACGATGTGGTTCGTGCTCCAGTACAACGACCGCGAACCGGTCGATGCCGCCGACTGCGCGGCACTGCTGCGCGAGACCATCGATTACTGGCAGGACTGGACCCACCAGTGTCTCGATGCATCAGGCTGCCCATTCGAGGGTCCCTATCACGACGACGTGATCCGATCGGGGCTCGTGCTCCGGCTCCTGATGAACCCCCAGACCCACGCCATCGCGGCCGCGCCCACCACCTCGCTGCCCGAGGAGGTCGGTGGCGTTCGCAACTGGGACTACCGCTACGCGTGGATTCGGGACGTCTCCTACACCATCCAGGCACTCAACGAGCTCGGCCACGAGCGCGAGGCGCGCAACGGGTTCGACTGGTGTCTCACGATGTGTCACAAGGACGATCCGGGCGAGATCGCCCACCCGCTGTACGGCCTCCACTACGAACCCGAGATGATCGAGGAGGAACTCGACCATCTTTCGGGGTACCGACACTCCAAACCCGTCCGGATCGGCAACGCAGCCGGCGACCAACAACAGCTCGACACCTACGGCGAACTCGTCACCGCGATCTACACCGCGACCGACTACGGCGAGGAGATCTTCGCGGGCGAGTGGGAGGTCATCGAGGAGGTGATCGATCACGTCTCCGGGGTCTGGACGAACAAGGACAAGGGCATCTGGGAGGTCCGAAACGAACCGAAACACGTCGTCCACTCGAAGGCGCTGTGCTGGGCGGCGCTCGACAGGGGGATCAAGATCGCGGAAGACAACGACTTCGACGCCCCCACCGACCGTTGGAAGGGCGAACGCGATGCGATCCGCGAAGCCGTCCTCGAAGAGGGGTTCGACGAGGAACTCGGTTGCTTCACGCAGACGTTCGAGGGCGAAACCGTCGACGCGGCCGCGCTCAGACTCGGCAGCATCGGTTTGTTACCCTTCGATGACGACCGGATGCAGAGCACGATCGACGCCGTGATCGACCACCTCGTGACTGATGACGGCCTCGTGATGCGCTACGAGGGCGACGACGGCCTGCCTGGCGAAGAGGGTGCGTTCGTGCTGTGTTCGTACTGGCTGGTCGAGTGTCTCGCGCTCTCCGGCCGTGTCGAGGAGGCCCACGACGTCTTCGAGAGCGTGACGGATCATCTGAGCCCGCTTGGACTGTTCGCCGAGGAGATCGATCCCGATACCGGCGAGCACCGCGGCAACTTCCCGCAGGCGTTCAGCCACATCGGACTGATCAACGCCGTGCTCTACCTCAACCGGGCCGAACCGGGCGAGGTCCTCGATCCGATCGGCAGGGGAGCGACCGAGATCACCACCGATTCGAAAAAGTAGCTCCGAAAGGTCAAAAATCGACGCTATCGTCCGTTTCGTCCGGCCAGGAGCACCGTTCCGGCGAGGAGTGCGATGGCCGCGACGACAGGCCCGAAGCCAGGACCGCTGCCCGAGCTGGTCGTCGTCGCGTTGCTGCTACCGCCGGTCGTGGCCACTTCGGCGTCGCCGTCGGCGGTCGCGGTGGTCGCTTCTTCGGTCGTCATCGATGCGTTGCCGGTTTCGGTCGACGTCGCGTTGCCGGTCGTTCCGTTGGCGGTCGCCCCAGCGGCCGTCTCGTTCTCGTCAGCCGTTCCGTTGCTGTCGGTCGTTTCGTTACCGTCGGCCGTCGCGTTTCCACCGTCGGTCGCGGCTGCGGTCGCGTTCGACGCCGTGAGGTTCGCGGGGCCGATGGCGGACTCGGTGAGGTTCGCCGCTTCGATCGCGTCCGGATGGAGCTGCTGGGCCATCTCGGTCAGCGGCAGCACAACCCGGGGTGCAGGCTGGCTGACGTAGCTGTTGTTCACGACGATCGTCTGGTTCTGCTGGACGGCGGTCGTGTCCGCCCACGGCGTGCCGTTCGGGATCATCGCCGGGCTGGTCGTCACGAGCCACTCGGGATCGCGCTGGGCGACGACCTCGTCGCTGATCTGCTTGTACCCCTCGATGCTGGCGTTCGCCGCGAGATTCGATCCGCCGGCAGTCTCGATCATCGAGCCGATGAACGTGTTGTTGCCCGCGACGTACCCGCCACTCAGCAGGTAGAGCGTCCGTGGCGTGGATTCGTTGGCGACCGCGTCGCGAACCGACTCGACGCGGGAGTCCATCGTGTCCGCGATGCGGTTCGCGCCCTCACACGCACCGACGAGTTCGCCGGTGAGTCGCGTCTTCTCGGTGACGTCTTCGATTGAGCCGGCAAAGCCGAACTTGAACACGGTCAGCCCGGCGCTACGGAGGCTTTCGACCGTCTCGTTCGGGACCACGTTCGGCGCGAGCACGAGGTCGGGTTCGAGTCCCACGACTGACTCGACGTTGGCGTACTGCTGACCCGCGCCCGAGACGTTCGTCCGCGTCTCGGCTCCGTCGAGGTAGCTGGCGTACTTCGTGAGTCCAACGACTTTCTCGCGCGCGCCGATCTCCCACATCGTCTGGGCGGCGCTCGGCGAGAGCGTGACGACCGATTCGGGCTCGCCCTCGACGGTGACTTCGGTGCCGGTCGCGTCGGTCGCCGTCGTCGGGAACGAGCAGTTCGCCTGTTGGACCGCCGGTGCCGTCGGACCACCGATCGTTTCGGTCGTCGTCTGTGCGGTCGCCGCGCCGGTCGCCGCCGCAGCCGGCCCGACTGCACCGAGCAGTACCACCGCAGCAAGAACCATCGAAAGAACGTTGCTTCGCATAGCGGGACGGTGCGACCGACACAATAAATATTTACCTAAAGCAACCCGGGTTGCAGTCATGGGTACGGGGACGCGAACCGGAGCCGAAACTGCCACAGCCACGGAGGCCGACGCCGACACGGACGCTGGCCCCGACACGGACGCGGCGGGATCGGGCGTGGTTCGACGCGCGGTCGCGTGGTCCGCCGGCCTCGCGATCGCGTTGATCGCGGTGGTGCTCGCCGGCGCGACGGTCGGGCCGGTCGGGATCGAGTACGGCGTGGTCGCGAAGGCCGTACTCGACGCGCTCCCGTGGTTCTCGGTTCGCGTCCCCGAAACCGCAGCGACGATCGTGCTCGGCATTCGGCTGCCCCGGATCGCGCTCGCGGCGGTCGTGGGGTGTGCGCTCGGCGGTGCGGGCACCGTGATGCAGGGCTTCTTCAGAAATCCGATGGCCGATCCCTCGATCATCGGGGTCTCGACCGGCGCGGCGGTCGGCGCGGTCGCGTCGATCGTCTTCCCGCTCGCGATCCCGTTCGGCCTCGGCCTCCAGGGTGCGGCGTTCGCCGGCGCGCTGATCGCGGCCTTTGCGGTCTACGCCATCGCCACCGAGGGCGGCCGGACGCCGGTGGCAACCCTCCTGCTCGCGGGCGTCGCGATCCAGACGTTTCTGGGAGCGGTGATCTCCTATATGCTGATCCAGTCGGGCGAGAGCCTCCGGCAGGTGACTTACTGGCTGATGGGTCACCTCCACAACGCGGGCTGGGACGAGGTCGCGATCACCCTCCCGGTCGTCGTCCTCGCTCTCGCCGTCCTACTCGCGTACAGTCGCGATCTCAACGTCCTCCTGCTCGGCGAGAACGATGCCCACGCGCTCGGAATCGAGGTCGAACGCACCAAGCGCGTGCTGCTTGCGGTGTCGAGCGTGCTGACGGCGGCCGCGGTCGCGGTCACGGGCGTGATCGGGTTCGTGGGACTGATCGTCCCGCACGTGATGCGGCTGCTCGTCGGCCCCGATCACCGAATCTTGCTGCCGACCAGCACGCTCGCCGGCGGGGGATTCCTCGTCGCCGCCGACACCCTCGCTCGGTCGGGGTCTGCCGAACTCCCTGTCGGAATCGTGACCGCAGCGGTCGGCGCGCCCTTCTTCCTCTACTTGCTCCGCCGCCAGGAGGTCCACGCGCTGTGATCGACATCGAGGATCTCTCGATCGCGTTCGGGGACATCGAGGCAGTAAGCGACGCCAGTCTCGCCGTCGACCGTGGCGAGATCGTCGGGCTGGTCGGCCCGAACGGCGCGGGCAAGACCACTCTACTGAGCGCGATCAACGGGCTGATCGACCCCACCGAAGGAAGTGTTCACATCGCCGGCGACGACGTCGGCGACCTCTCGGCGCGCGCGATCGCCCGCCGGGTCGCGACCGTGCCTCAGGAGACGAGCCTCTCCTTTGCGTTCCCGGTCCGCGAGGTGGTGGCGATGGGCCGGACGCCCTACCGCTCGCGGTTCGAGCGCGCTTCGGCGACCGACCGCGAGCACACCCGGCGCGCGATGGAGCGAACAGGGGTGAAGCGCTTCGCTGACCGCACCATCGACGAAGTCAGCGGCGGCGAGCGCCAGCGCGTGGTGCTCGCCCGAGCGCTCTGTCAGGATCCACAGGTATTGGTTCTCGACGAGCCGACCGCGAGCCTCGACATCAACCACCAGGTCCGCACGCTGTCGCTCGTCCGGGAGTTCGTCGCCGACGGCCGGGCGGCGCTGTGTGCGATCCACGATCTCTCGCTCGCCGCACGCTTCTGTGATCGGCTCGCCCTGATCGCTGAGGGGCGGATCGTCGCCACCGGCCCGCCCGAGGCGGTGCTGACCGAGACACACGTCGAGCGTGCGTTCGACGCCGACGCTGCCGTGACCCGCCACCCCGTCACGGGAGCGGTCGACGTGACCGCGACGACGGATCGAGCGGAGCGCGACAGCCGGGTTCACGTTCTCGGTGGCGGACGGACGGCCGCACGAGCCATCGTCACGCTCGCCGAGGCCGGGTTTGCGATCTCGGCGGGCGTTCTCCCGAGCGGCGACGTTGCGACCGAGGCCGCCACCGCCCACGGAGCCGAGACCCTCACCGCGGAGCCGTTCGCACCGATCGACGAGCGCACCCGTGAACGGGCTGCGGGGGCGGTTCAGGAGGCCGATATCGTGGTGTTGGCTGGCCCCACGGACGAAACGAACCGTGCGCTCGCCGCCGAGGCCGGCCGGCTGGTCGTCGTCGAGAACGACACATCGGACACCGAAACGCGGGCGACCACGGGCGCGCTGGACGGTCGGCTCCGGCCCGCATGTGTCGTCGACATTGAGGAGCTCCCTGCCGGTGTCGAGACGTCACTCCAGACCACGACCGATCCAGAACGGCCCGAGGCGGCGGCCGACGACTGAGGTCACTCGTCGATGTACCGCTCGTAGAGCAGGTCAGCGACCCGTATGGCGATCGCGAGTGGCGGGACGATCGAGAACGCCGCCAGCAACGCCAGTGTGAGCTCCCGGCTCGAAGGGACCCCAGTCGCAGTGAGAAGATCGACGTACGCGAACAGCGTCTCGTGGAACAACGCAACGAAGGGGACGAACACCACGACGACGGTGACGAGCCTGATCGCGGTCCGTGGATCGACGCCGTAGATCGATCGGGGCGGTCGTGACACGGCTACGTCGTCGGCTGGCCGGCCTCCGCCACCTCGCGGTCGGTCCCGCTGGCGGCCGACTCGCTGAGCTGTGTGGTCACCAGTCCGTTCACGTGCTCCGGATCGGGCACGTTGCTGAGCGCGAGGTTCACGCCGCCCGAGCCGGCAGTGTACACCGCGATATCGCCGTACGAGAGCGTGCGTTCGACCACCGACTGATCGAAGGCAGTGTTCTGGACTCGCCCGATCGGGATCCGTGTGACCGAACGCGAGAGCACGCCCGTCTTCTCGTAGATCGCCTTCGTCGTGAACACGTACCGGGTGCTCCACCGCGTGAGATACGCCCACGCGACGATCGCGAGCCCGATCGGGACGAGGACGAGTGCGACCCACTCGGGCACTCTCGGAACCTCGATCTCGCGCGAGAGCCACACACCGACCATGCTCAGCCCGAACCCGATCGCCATCGGGAGCGTCGCCGGGGCGAGGCTCGGCGTCCCGGCCCAGAGCACCTCCTCCCCGGCGGTGAGGGGGAGCCAGTCGGTCGATTCGACGCCCGAGGTCATCCCTCGAAACCATGGCGAGCACGGACTTACGCGTTTTCGTCCGTCGTGCGGGGTGGGGACATCGGTCGGCGTCGTTTCCGATCCGAGGACGAGCGGTTTTTATCCCTCGGCGCGGGAGGGTCGCTACGATCGAATGCAACGCATAGCGCCCGGTGGTGTGTCGACGACGCGAACCCCGAGCAGGAGCCCGGACGAGGGAGCCACAGCCGCCGGCTGGATGGGGGTGGCCGAGGAACCGTGACGGGGTCGGACGCGCGGTCGGTTTCGATCATCATCCCGACCTACAACGAGCGCGAGAACATCGAGCGCGTCGTCGATCGATGCCGGGCAGCGCTCGAAGACTACCGCTTCGAGATCGTGGTCGTCGACGACGACTCGCCCGACAAGACGTGGCAGCTCGTCGCCGACGCGTACGAGGGGGCGGAGACGGTGCGAATCGTCCGCCGGACCGAGGAGTCCGGTTTGGCGACCGCGGTTTCGCGCGGATTCGACGAGGCGACCGCCGAGCTGTGTGCGGTCATCGACGCCGACCTCCAGCATCCGCCCGAGAAGCTCCCCGCGTTCATCGAGGCGTTCGACACCGGCGCGGACATCGTGATCGGGAGTCGCCACGTCGCCGGCGGCGGTGTCGAGAACTGGTCGCTGCTCCGTCGGATCGTCAGCCGCGGCGCGATGGCGATCGCCAAGCTCGCACTGCCGCCGACGCGCGGCATCTCGGACCCGATGAGCGGGTTTTTCGCCATCCGCCGCGAGATCATCGACGGCGTCGCGCTCGCGCCCACCGGCTACAAGATCCTGCTCGAAGTCCTGATGAAATGTGAGTACGACCGGATCGCGGAGGTGCCGTACGTGTTCACCGAGCGCGAACGCGGCGAGTCGAAGCTGACTGCCGACGAGTATCTCGGCTTCCTCACGCATATCTACGACCTCCGACGTAACGGCTACGGCGGACGCGAGCAGGATATCCCGGTTTCAGTTGAGGGTCCGTAGTCGCTCGAACACTCGATCGACGAACCAATAGCACTAAATCGGATCCCGACCTTCGATTCGTGTATCATGCGTTCGCTCTCCCGCCAGCGACTCGGGGCGGTACTGATCCTTCTTGCCGTCGTGGGCGTCGTCGGATCGTTCGCGGTGAGTGCGGCGACCACACCCGGTGCCGGGGCGGGATCGGCGAACGACTCGACGGATCGTGGCCGGACGCTCGTCGGGATGCAGGCCGAGGGACGAGTCGCGATGCTCGATGCGAACGGCGACCCGCTCTGGCGGATCGGGAGCGACAACGTCGATTACTTCGACGTCACGATGCTCGACAACGGTAGCGTTCTCGCGGGGTTCGTTGCCGAGGGCCAGCAGTCCTGTGGCCCGTACGAGTCGCCGTGTTCCCGGACGGGCTTTCGGCTGATCGAACCCGGTCCGGAGCCCACCGTCGCGAACGAGTGGTCGTTCCCGGTACGGACGAAACTCAACAGTGAGGTTCACGACGTCGAGAAGCTGCCCTCGGGCGAGTACCTCCTGACCGACATGGAGTACGAGCGCATCTTCACTGTCGCCGAAAACGGATCGATCACCTGGCAGTGGAACGCCAGCCAGCACTACGACGCGCCGCCTGACGTGACGACCACCGACTGGCTTCACATCAACGACGTCGACCGGATCGGCGACGGCCGGTACATGGTGTCGGTCCGGAACGCGAATCAGCTACTGGTCGTCGAGCGCGGTGAGGGCGTGGTCGACGTGATCAACGAGGACCGCGAGCAGGGCAACGACGCGAACTGCAAACGGAACAACGGGCTCGCGGACTACAGCAACGACAGCGGTGGCGACGTGCTGTGTGGCGATCCCGAGGTCATGGACCACCAGCACAACCCGCAGTCGCTCGACGACGGCGCGGTTCTCGTCGCCGACAGCGAGAACGACCGCGTGATCGAACTTCACGAGAACGAGGGCGAGTGGGACGTTTCGTGGGGGGTCGACACCTCGAACGGCGTGCGGTACGACTGGCCGCGCGACGCCGACCGCCTGCCGAACGGCAACACGCTGATCACCGACTCGCGGAACAACCGTGTCGTCGAGGTCACGCCGAACGGCACCACGGTGTGGAGCGCCGACACCGGGATCTGGCCCTACGAGGCCGAGCGACTCCCCTACGGCGAACTCCTTGACGACAACCGAACCTCGCGGCTCAACGGGAGCGGCGACACCCCCGGTCGATCGACCGGGTCGGCGCTTCCGCTCGTCGATCAGGCCTACGCCGGACTCTCGTTCGTGGTTTCGCTCCCCACGTGGTTCCAGCCGTGGCACATCGGTGTGATCGCGGGTGCGGTCGTCCTCACGCTCGTCGGGGGCGTGTTGATCGTGAGTGGTCGGTGGAACCGATAGCTCCTGTCCGCCAAGCAGCGTCAGGGATGCCGTAGTCAGTCACCGAACGGGGTGCTATCGGCGGGGTAATATACGCCGAGCACACGCAGGCCGCGAGGACTTTCTCGACCTGCTCGATAACGGGTGTATGGGGAGTGGAACGTACCCGACGAACGAGAGTGGGACGCCGGTGTGCGCCCGTCCTGGGGAGGACGAACAACCGTGTTTGCAGGAGGTCTCGGTTCCGGGAGCGCCCTGCGAGGAGCACCGCGGCCGGAGCCCGATGTTCGACGAACGGGTGATCTGGCGGCCACGCGATCCGCAGTGGACGCTCTGAGAACGCCAGCGACTCGACCGCACGAGCGGAAAACTCCGGACGGTGCTTATTCGAGGTAGCCGAGGTCTTGAAGTCGTTTCTGGACGTCTTCGTCCCGTTCGACCCCGTCGGTATCGGCGATCTCTATCGCGGCGAGGCGGTCCTCGAGTGCGGCGCGGAGCGCGTCCCAGCCTTCGCCGGTCGGGTCCGCGAGCGGATCACGCTCGTTGGGGTCGTCGCGGCGGTCGAACCCCTCGATCCCGTCGTTCGTGTAGATCAGTTTGCGCTCCGGCGTCCGGACCGCGACCTGGAGCGCGTCGGGTGCGAGCCGGCCGGGCTCGGTCGGCGTCGAGGCGACCTCGCTGATCGCGAGTTCGTCGTCGAGGTCGTCGCCCTCGATCGCCGGTCTGAGTGATCGGCCGCGGTAGCTCGTCGGCGCGTCGACGCCGGCGTAATCGAGGATCGTCGGTGCGATGTCGATGTGGCGCGCCTGCGTGTCGACGGTCTCGGTGTTCGTCTCCACGTCAGCGGGTGGTCGGATCAGGAACGGGACGTGAACAAGCTCGTCGTGGAGGTTCGGTTCGTGGCCGACCTGGCCGTGCTCGAACAGCGCCTCGCCGTGGTCGGCGGTCACGATCACGAGCGTGTCGTCGTCCACACTTCGGAGAAGTTTGCCCGCCTTCTCGTCGGCGTGGCGGACCGACGCGGCGTACAGCCCCCGGACGACCTCGCGCTCGCGTTCGGTGAACGATTCGGGCTCGTGCTGGGCGCGCGTCACGAGCTGTGCAGGGCTGTCCTCGATCTCGGGCACGCCGACCGCCTCGCGGTGGCGCTTCGGCGGCGTGTAGGGGGCGTGGGGTTCGAGGAGGTGGGTCCAGACGAACGTGTCGTCGTCGGCGTCTTCGAGCGCCTCGCGGGCGACCTCGATCTCGGCGGCGTCGCCCGTCACTGCCCGAAGTGGTTTCTGGGCGTAGCGGTAGAGCTGCTGTGCGGCCCGATAGACGGGATGATCGAGCGAGAAGTTGTTGAGCAGGAACTGCCGGCCGCGTTCGAGTCCCGGGAGGCCAAACTCGCCGACGTCGCGGTAGTCGGTGTACCCTCGGGCGTAGCCGTACTTCTCGCCGAGCCACGGGTTGGCGTGGACGCCGACCGACCGCCAGCCCGCCTGGTCGAGTGCCTCGCTCACGAGGGTCCGGTCCTCACTCAGACGCTCGTACCCGCCGTGATCGAGCGGGAGCGTCGAGGTGAACACGGAGGGGAAGGCGTACGGCGTCGCGGGGCCGTGACTCACGCCTTCGGTGAACACGCTCCCCTCGTCGGCGAGCCGTGCGAGGTTCGGCGTGTGATCGCCCGCCGGATCGGGCATGAACGAAGCGTGCGAGGCGCGCCACGCGTCGATGGTGAGCAGCAGCGTCTTCATTGTCGGACCGAACCGCTCGGGCGGGGATTTATCTTACTATACATCGGAGCGCCGTCGCCACCGGACGCGAAACCGCGACCGAAGCGACTGACGGAAGTAGCGGCCGTTCGGGCGTCGACTGGCCGTTCGGACGGAGTTCGTCCCGGATGGCGGCCCGAGCGAGCAACGATAGGTATGTTTAATTGGCTTCGGCCAATCGGTTCGGTCAATGACTGTTCCTCCACGCGACACCGGCTTCTCCGTTCGCTCTTCGTCACCGACACCGCCTGAATCGACCGCAAACGACGATCGCGCCACTGCATAGTCATGACCGGGACGCGCATCGCTCTGTGCCCCCATCTCTCGGTCGAGCACTACCGCGGCGGCGAGAAATGGGTCACCGCGCTCGCGAACCGACTCGCAGCCGACGGGGTCGACGTTGCGATCCGCGCGCTGCCGTACGCCCCCGGCGGCGAGCGCCGCGTCGACGTTCGTGACGTCCTCCACCCGGAGGTCCCCTACCGCGAGGCGTGGCACCACGATCTCTCCGGGTTCGACACCGCGTACGTCTTCTACAACCCGCTCTCGGAGGTGTTCTTCTCCGGCGGCGGGACCCGCATCGCTGGCGTCCACTCGTGGGCGTTCGTCTCACGAAAACTGTTCGAGTCGCACTACGGGGTCGTTCCTACCGCGACAAAGCTCCTCTACCGCGCGATCGGCGAGCGCGATCTCGGTCGGTTCGACGCGGTCCACACGGTGACGCCGGCCTACGATTCGCCCCATCCGAACACGATCCACATCCCGAACTTCGTCGATGTCGAACGGTTCCGCCCCGACAGACAGGACTGCGCCGAGGAGTTCACCGTCCTGACGACCGCCGCCCACATCCAGGAGAAAGGATGGGACACGATCCAGAAAGTGGCCGAACGCCTCGCACCCGATATCCAAGTCCTGACGACCGGCGACGGTGCTGGAGCAGTAGAAGGGCTCGGCTTCCTTGACGAGGACGAGCTCGCCGACGCCTACGCCCGCGCCCACGTCGTCCTCCATCCGGCGCGAGTCGACACCGACAGCATGGTGATCAACGAGGCCTGCGCGTCGGGCACCCCCGTGGTGACGACACCGCTCGCGACCCACGTCCGTGAGAACGACGCCATCCTCCAGGCCGAGACGCCCCGCGGGATGGCTCACGCGATCGAACTCCTCCACGCTGGGTGGCGGCACGACGACGGCTACGACGAGCGCTGTCAACGCGCGCGTGAGGAGGGGGAGGCACACGGTTTCGACGAGATCTATCCGCGGCTCAAGGACCTGCTCACGTCGCCGCCGACCGCCCAGGCCGGCACGAGCCGGACGGAGGTCCACGTATGAGCGTTCTCGATTCCGTTCGCGAGCGGTCGCTGTTCGATCCACAGAACAAGCGACTGGTGAAGTATCTCCTCGTCGGGGTCGTCGGTATCGCCATCAATCAGGCCGTGTTCGAACTCACGATCGGGAGTGTTCCGTACGTCATTGCCGGACTCTTCGGTAGCGCTGTGAGCATCTTCGCCAACTATATCATGAACGATAGCTGGACGTGGCGTGAGAACGGCGCAGCTGGATTCGGCCAGTGGCTCTGGCGCGGGGTGAAGTACGGCGCAACGCGCGTTGTCGGGGTCGGTATCGGCCTCGTTTCGCTGTTCGTTTTCGTCGATCTCCTCGCCATCGACCCGTCACTCTCGAACATTCTCCGGATCGGCGTCGGTGTAGTGTGGGGGTTCGGTGCGAGCGAGAAATGGGTCTGGGCCTCGGAGGACTCCTCGCTGTCGTTCGAGAAAGTCAAGCGGATGCTCTCACCATCGGGCGAGGGCAAGCGTGAGTAGGCTCAGCGACGCCGTCGGTACGGCCGAGTCGTCCGACTCCGCGACCGACAGAGTGCTCGACGTACTTCCCGATCGCGGCGATCCGACGTGGTACGTGGTGGGCCTCGCGTTCGTGCTGTTCGTCGGCTTTTCGATCTACACTTCGATCGTTCACGCGCGCTTCGGCTCGACCGGGGCCGATCTCGGTGCGTACACCCACATGTTCGCGAGCACGCTCGACGGCGAGGGCTGGCTTCTTCATGGTAAGTACCGCGTGAGCCAGCCGACCGGCTCGTACTGGGGAGCACACTTCTCGCTCACCCTCCTCCTGTTCATGCCGCTGTTCGCGCTCGTCCCCTCCGTCTACACGCTGCTGGTCGCCAAATCGTTCGTGCTCGCGTCGAGCGTCGTCCTCTGCTGGCTGCTCGCGCGTGAGGTTCTCGACTCCGATCGACTCGCGGGCGTCGTGACGCTCTCGTACGCGTTCAACCCGTTTCTCTGGTCGGCGTGGTCGTTCGATTTCCAAGAACAGATACTGATCCCACCGTTGCTGTTCGCTGCCTACTACGCCTACCGGAAGGAACACCATCTCGTCTTCCTCGGTCTCCTCGCCGCCGTGCTGTTCACCAACGAGTTCGTGATCTTCGTCACGGTGGGGTTCGTCGGCGGCCTGGTCGTCGCGGCGGCCCGGGCGGGGCGGCTGCGCGAGCGCGCACCCGCACTCGTGGGAGGGTTCGTGCTCGTGGGAATCGCACGCTTCGTCTCGACGAGGGTCATGAGCTACTACAGCGAGTTCGGTGGACTGCCATCGTACGTTGTGGCGGAACCCCTCCAGCCGTTCATCGAGTCCGCACGGGTCTCGCTGGTCGATCTCCTCGGTGTCGTCCTCGCGAACCCGGTTCTACTGATCGACTCGACGACGTTCGCGGTCGAACAGAAGGCGGTCTTTTTCGCTGCGTTCATGCTGCCGGTCGCGTTTCTCGCACTGTTCGACGAGCGGTCGCTGTTCGCGCTCCTCCCGTTTCTGGGCTTCGCGTGGGTGTTCACGGGTGAGGCGAAGGCGGTCTACTACCAGTTCGGCGCGCACTACCCGCTGTATCTCCTGCCGTTCGTCTACGTCGGCGCGATGTGCGCACTCGATCGGCTGTCGGCTCGGTTCGGATCGATCGAAACCCCGTCGCGAGCAGTGTTCTCCGGGCTCGTCGCGTTCGTGCTCGTCGCGAGCCTCGTGGCCGGCGTGGCCTCGGGTGGCGGTCATCTCGCCCGCCCGCCCGACGCACAGCCGGACCACAGCGAAACCCTCGACGCGGCGATCGATTCGATCCCACCGAACGCCTCGCTGATCGCCCAAAACGACATCTACCCGCACGTCGCCACCCGCGAGAACGCGGGGTTCATCGTGAGTCAGGGCACTTTCAGCGCGTACGAGCGCGAGTACGGCCCTGTCACGCCCGAGTATATCCTGATCGACAGCCAGCTCAACCAGAACGCACCGTGGGCACGCACCGTCCAGCGGACCTACGCCGATCGTCTCGGCTCGGAGTACGGACTCTACCGCTACGAGGACGGCATCCAGGTCTTCAGACAGGGCTACGACGGGCCGGTGCGCGGCATCACGAGCAAAGAGCCCGGCGCACGTCGCTACGCCCCCGCGGACTTCGCCACGGGCACCGGGACGGAGCGCAACGGCCAGATCGTCAGCACCAACGGCTCATCGGGTGATTACATCTGGTTCGGCCCGTACGATATCCTGACACCGGGGACCTACACGGCGACCTTCCGGATCAACGCCACCGACGACGACGCCGACCCGGTACTGCGAGCCGACGTCGCGGCCGGGAGCGATCACGAGATCGTCGCGAGCGAGGACGTGACGCCACAGCCGGGCCAACAGAACGTCACGATGCAGTTCACGATCGACGAGACCGTGACCGACGTCGAGTTCCGCGGTATCCGTCAGGGCGAGGGCCAGATTGCCTTTGACGGTGTCCGGGTGAACTACGGATCGCCGGACGCCGGCGCGAACGCCAGTCGGCTCGCTGCCGACACGACGGCGACCACGATTCCGGCGGAGGGTGACGGATGAGCACTGCCGACCGGCTCGGCGAGACCGCACGTGCGTACCTCCCCGAGCGTGGCGATCCGACGTGGTACGTGCTCGGCCTCGCGCTCGTGCTGTTCGTCGGCTTCTCGGTCTACCTGTCGCTGCTCTACCGGAGCTTCTGGCTGACTGGCGCGGACTTCGGCAGCTACGTCCACATGTTCGAGACCACGCTCGGCGGTAGCGGCTTCCTCGAACAGGGGAAGTACACCGTCCGCGGCCCCGACAGCTCCTACTGGGGTGGGCACTTCACCGCGACGCTGCTCGCCTTCCTCCCGATCTACGCCCTCGTCCCGTCGCCGTACACGCTGCTCGTCATCAAATCCGCGCTACTCGCGGCGAGCATTCCGATGCTCTGGGTGCTCGCACGCGAACACATCGACTCCGACCGGATCGCGGGGCTGTTGACCGCCTCGTACGCGCTCAACCCGTTCCTCTGGTCGGCGTGGCTGTTCGATTTTCAGGAGCAGATCCTGCTGCCACTCCTGCTGTTCGCGGCGTACTACACCTACGCCCAGCGGCGTTACGTCGCCTTCCTCGCCTTTCTCACGCTGTCGCTGTTCACCAACGAGTTCGTGACGCTGCTGGCCGGGGGCTTTCTCGTGGGTCTCGCGGTCGCGTCCTATCGCGGCGGTCGACTCCGGGCGGAAGCGTGGGTGTTCGGTGCGGCGGGCGGCATCCTCGTCGCCGCCCGTGCGATCGCGGGCTGGGCGATCGGCCAGTACAGCGAGACTTCCGGGCTGCCGACCGACGTCATCGCGGCCCCATTACAGGCGTACGTCGAGGGGTCGCGGGTCGGTCTCGGCCGACTGATCGAGATCGTGCTCGCCAACCCGACGCTCATCGTCGACTCGATCGCGGTCGACGTCCTCGACAAGGCGACGTTCCTCGTCCTCCTACTGATCCCCGTGCTCTTCGTCGCGGCGGTCGACGAGGTCTCGCTCGGCGCACTCGTCCCCTTCTTCGGGTTCGCGTGGGTGTTCGCGGGACGGGACGTCTACTACACCTTCGGCGCGCATTATCCACTGTATCTCCTGCCCTTTGTCTACATCGGCGCAGTGCGCGTCCTCGCGTGGCTCGACCTCGACGCCACGATCGAACGAGAGGACGTCCGGGCGTCGGCGCGGACGGTTCTCTCCGGCTTGCTCGTGCTCGTCCTCGTCGCCAACCTCGTGGTCGGCGTGGGGATGGCTGCCCAGAAGGACGCGGTACCGACGACCAACGACCACACCGAGACCCTCCACGAAGGGATCGGGGCGATTCCCGCGAACGCCTCCGTGCTCACCCAAAACGACGTCTTCCCTCACGTCGCCGACCGCGAGAACGCGACGTTCACCGCGAACCGGACGCTGTTCTATCGGTACCAGCGTGCGAACGAGCGACCGGAGCCCGAGTACATCCTGCTCGACACCCGGCTCGAAACCCAGCGGGTCGAGTGGGCACAACCGATCCGCCAGATCTATCTCGACCAGTTCGGCGACACCTACGGCCTCCGGCACTACGAGGACGAAGTCTGGGTGTTCCAACGGGGCTACAACGGCTCACCGTCGGGACTCTCCGGCTCGTACGCCGTCGAGCCACGCACCTACGAGCCGAACGACTTCATTCCGAACGACGCGCTGACCATCGACGGCCAGCTGGTCGGGTCGGGCGGTGCGGAGGGCATCTACTACTGGTACGGACCGGGGACGATGCTCCCGCCCGGTGAGTACACCGCGACGTTCCGGGTCAACGCGACCAGCGAGACCTCACAGCCCGTCGCGAACCTCGAAGTCGCTGCGGGCGTCACGCCCCGCCGGGTCGCCAACGAGACCGTGACGAACACCGACGGAACCGAGAACGTGACGGTCGAGTTCTCGCTCGATCGGATGGAGTCGAACGTCGAGTTCCGCGCGGTCCGGGCCGGCGGCGAGGGACGGCTCGCGCTCGAAAACGTCACCGTCGCGTCGAGAGAAGCAGTCGGCGACACCAACGGCACCACCGCGAACGGATCGGCCTGAACGGGTCCCTTACTCGCGTTTCGAAAACAGTGTTACTACTCGCGCTTCGAAAGCAGCCGAGCAGCGACGCCGCCGAGGGCGGCGAGGGCCGCGACCACGCCGAATCCCGGGCCGTCGACGCGACTGACCCATCCCTCGCTCTCACCGGTGTTGGTGGCTCCCGTCGTCCCGTCGTCCGTCGTTGCGGTGGATCGATCGGTCGTGGTCGTCGCGTCGTTCGTCGGTGTCGGTGACGCCGTTGGCGTCGGAGTGGGTGTGGGCGTCGGGGTCGGCGTGGGCGTTGGTGTCGGCGTTGGCGTCGCGGTCGGTGGTTGGTCGGGCGTTGCGGTGGCAGTCGACGTCGCCGGTTCGGGACTCGGCGGGTTGATCTTGTGGACCGCACCGGTCTCACCACGAACCCCGAGGTTGTCGGTCGTCAGGACGTAGAGCTCGCCGCGTGCATCGGGGTAGACACCGAGCACGTACGAACCGAGCGTCCCGTTCTCGTTTCCTTCGAACGTGACCTCCTCCAGCGACCACTGCCCCTCTCTCGGGGGTGTTGCGGCGAACACCGAACCGTTCGGACTGCCGGAGCCCGCGCTGTAATCGCCGAAGACGAACTTCCCGCGGAGTGCGGGGATCGTCGCGTTCTGGTAGATCGTTCCGCCGGTGACTGCGCTCCCGACCGGGTTGCCCTCGTAGGTGTGGGGGTACTCGATGACCGGGTCGATGAGGGGTTCGCCACCGCGAACGCTCTCGGGGGTCCGGTCCGGACAGTCCTCGACCTCCTCGACGCCCCCGCTGGCGAAGCAGTGTGTGCCCTCCTTCACGTTCCAGCCGTAGTTGCCGCCCTTCACGACGATGTTGACTTCCTCGTATTTGAACTGGCCGACGTCACAGACGAACAGGTTACCATTGTTGAAGCTCATCCGCCAGGGGTTGCGAAAGCCCCACGCGAACTGCTCGTCGAGGCCCTCCTCGCCGACGAGGGGGTTGTCGTCAGGAATGGTGTAGGGGTTACCGTCCTCCTGGCTGTCGACGTCGATCCGGAGGATCGATCCCAGCAGGTTCTCGGTGACGTCCTGGCCGTTGCCGCCACGATTTTTGTACCAGTCGTCGACGTTCCCGGGTATCCGGAGATCGCCGCCGCCGTTGCCCATCCCCATGTAGAGGTAGCCGTCGTCGGGACCGAACAGGACGTCTCCGGCGTTGTGGGTGTAGTACGGCGACGGGATTTCGAGGATGGTGCGTTCGGAGTCGGGATCACCGGCCGAGAAGTCCTCGGTTGCCTGAAACTCAGAGAGCACCTGGGTGTGCGTGTATCCGTCGGGCGTTCCCGACCGTGGTGGCGCGCTGTAGTGGAGGTAGAACTTCCGGTTGTCGCGAAAATCGGGATGGAAGGCGAGCCCGACCAGCCCGCGTTCGTCGATCACCTTGTCGTCGGGGAGGTTGTCGAAGTTCACGAGCTGGTCACCGATATCGATGAACGGCTCGATGCCACCCTCACCGAGCGTGTAGACCTGCCCGACCTGATCCACCACGAACCGGCGATCGTCGTCACCGGATGGGACTTCGAGCGCCGTCGGTGCGGTCATCCCGCCCTCAGCGATGGTTTCGATTCCGACCGTCGCACCCGTCGGCATATATCCATCTGTCTGGTCGTCGGGCGTCTCGGTCGTGGTCTGTGTTGTGGCTGATTCCCCGCTAAAGCGGACGCTCCCGCGCATCGAGCTCGGGTGCCGACTACAGTAATACTCCGCCATCTCTTCGGTTGCGGTGAAGGCGACCGAAAGGGTCGTCCCCTCGTTAGTCGTGATATCGGTCCCCGTGATCCGGTTCCCGTCGGCGTCGAGGATCACGAAGTCGTGTGGTGCCCCGTCGACGTTCGTCCACCTGATCTCGTAGCGTTCTCCCGGCGTGAGAACGAGATCGGGGTTGGTCTGGCCCGCGATCGAGTCGGGACTGCGGCCAACCCACCCCGATATCTTTCCGTCGAACGTGAACGCGGTCGTCGACTGTGCGCTGGCGACGCCACTCGCTCCGAGTGCGGTTATCGCCGTGGCGGCCTTCAGGAACCGCCGCCGGGACGATGCCGGAAGGATGGAGGGCGTAGGCGGTCCTCTCGTCACGGTTGTATCTGTACGCAAAGCGGATTAAGACTAACGGCTCCAGCTTGTGTGGGTAGCTGACACCTAACAACGGTATCGAGCGGGAATGTGGTTTGACGGACTGTGCTGTCCGCGGATTCACTCGGTCATCGAGTCGTGACCGTCGACGACCGCGCCACCGACGATCTGGCCGTAGGCTCGGCGGAACCGCTCGGAGAGCGCCTGGTGGGAGATGTCGAGGTCGTCGGCGAGATCGGCCGCTGTGACCGCGCGGGGCACTTCGTAGTAGCCCGCCTCGTACGCCGCGACCAGTGCCTCGCGCTGCTCGTCGGTGAGGTCGAACCGGCCACCACGACTGCCGCCGTACGTGCCGATCCGTTCGAGTTCGGTCCCACACTCACAGTCCACGATCGCCTCGTACGCCCGGGCGAGGGCGTCACGATCGGGAAACAACAGCTGGAGTGTCCACCCGCCGGCCCGACCCCGTGCCGACAGGATCGTGGCGTCCTCATCGCGCACGCGTTCGACGAACCGGTCTGGATGCTCGCCCCACGCGACGCGGAACACCCAGCCGTCGCCCCGATCGGCGAGATACTCGATCGCCGTCACCGACGGGTCCGCGCGGAGCGCGGCGGCGATGTCGTCCCGGGTGACCGCGTCACTCCGGATCACGAGCAGTACCCGGCTGTCCGGGCCGGCGACGGCGGGTTCGAGTTCGACCCGCACGCCCGGAGTGCGCTCGAACAGGGTTTCGAGCGCGAACCCCTCGGCTGTGACCGCGATTCGGGCCGTCGTCGCGTCGGATTCCGTGGATGCGTTCGGGTGTGGCTCGGGCGTCGACACCTGCTCACCCATCGGCGTGGCGTGGCGAGCGTGCGCTCCGGACCCCGTTGCCGTCGCGCAGCTTGTCCTCGCAGTTCGGACAGACGCGTGCGTTCTCCATTTCGTCCGGAGCGAACACGCGCACGTACTGTGCGGTCACGAACCCTCCGCAGTTCTTGCACTCCGGCATACATCAGAACGCCAGCGCCCAGTGAAATACGTGTACGCCCTTATTACGCACCCCACTTATCAGCAGGCGACGAGCTATCCGAGAGGGAAACCCACTTCTACGCCGCCAGGCAACAGCCGGTATGCTAGACGGGGTGCGTGGGACTCTCGCCGCGCTGTGCTCGCGCGCCAGACGGCTCGAACGACGCGAGATCCACGAGTTCCGGCGCTGGATCGAGAACACCAGAAACCTCGTCCACCTCTCTGTGCTCCTGTTCGTCCCATTGGTGATCGCCGGCGTCACGGCGATCTCGAACCTCTCGGCCGAACTCTCCTTCCTGCTCTTTCCGCCACTCGCCTCCGGGGCGTACCTGCTGTTCGCCCACCCGACGGGACAGTACGCGTCGCCGGGCCGGTTCGTCGCCGGGCTGACTCTCGGTGCGCTGTGTGGCTGGCTCGCGCTCCGCCTCTCGGCGGCGCTGTTGTACCACGCCCCGCCGAGTCAGCACCGGGTTCACGCCGCCGGCACGGCGCTTGCGATGTTCCTCACCGGCGCGACGACGTGGGGGTTCGATATCGAGGAACCCGCGGCGTACTCGACCGCGCTGCTCGCGCTCGTCGGCGACGCCACCGACGTCTCCTACGTGATCTCGATCGCCGCGTCGAGCGCGCTGGTCGCGGGCGTGTTCGTCCTCTGGCATCGCGCGGTCTACGCCGACCGCGCACGCTATCTCTATCGCTCCACTAAGGGTGACGACCACGTTCTCGTACCGATGCGCGGCGAGCATTCCGACACGACCGCCATGCTCGGTGCCCGCCTCGCCGCCGCCCACGACGCCGGCAAGGTCGTGCTTCTCGACATCGTGGACGAGAGTGAAGCTGATGACACCGAGGCGGCCCAGCGGACGGCCACCGACGGCGGCGATCACCTCGCGACCGACGGCGGTACGACCGAGGCGATGGAGGGCGAATCCTCCGCTGCAGCCGTCGCCACGGGGCTCGAAGACCGCGCCACCGCGATCGAGACGACCGTCGGCGTGCCCTGTGAGGTCGCGGTCGTCGACAGCGGGGCGGAGTCCCTCGCCGCTGCGGTGCTCCGGACTGCCCGCGAGAGCAACTGCGACCTGATCGCGACGCCCTACGAGGAATCGGACGGGGCCGCCGCACCGTACATCCGGTCGCTGTTCCGGACCGACATGGACGTGCTCGTCCACCGCTCGGCCGACGGTCGGACCGACTGGGAGCGATCGCTGGTTCCGGTCCGGAGCGTGAGCGACGTGGCCCACAGCATGCTCGGATTCGCCTGCCGGCTCGCGGGCTCCGCGGGGGAGGTCGCGGTCTGTCACTGCATCGACTCCTCGGCCGACCGCCGACACGCCGAGGAGATGCTCGCCGATCTCGTCGAACCGTTCACCAACCGGATCGAAACCCGCATCCCGCAGACCTCGATCGAATCGTTCCTCGAAACCGTCGCGCCGCAGTACGACCTCGTCCTCGTCGGCGCGAGCACCGATCGGAGCAACGTCTCGCGACTCCTCTCGCCCGCCACGTTCGAACGCCTGCCAGAGATCGACTGTGACCTCGCCATCGTCGATCGACGGTCTCGACCGCTGTCGCGCGAGTGATCGATCAGCTGTCGCCGCCACTCTCTATGCAGCACCGCTGCTACTATTGCGTGTGGGTTTGTAGAGAAGCGAGCGCAAGCCGGTGGGGGGATTTGAACCCTCGGCCTAATCCTTACGAAGGATTCGCTCTAGCCAGTCTGAGCTACACCGGCGCGCGGATGAAACACCGTTCACGACGGGTATAATCGTTGCGAATCGCCGCCGGCTCGTCGCCGGGAGAGCGGTCCCGATTCGTCTCACGCCCGAAGCCGCACGTCGAGACAGACGTTCAGTTCGTGAGGCGCGTACGATCGGACCGTGTGCCGTGTTTCGACCGTCACTTCGTACTCCTCGGCCGCCGCCCGGATCGCGCGCTCGCCCGGCCCGTAGGGATCGTTCTCGTGCTGGATGTCGTAGTAGTGGAGGACACAGTCCTCGCCGGCGAGGTCGATCGCCGTATCGAGGAATTGGTCGGCGCTGTGGGGGAGGTTCATCACGAGCCGGTCGACTCCATCCTCGATTTCGGTGGCGACCTCCCGGACGTCGCCTTCGATCGCCTCGACCCGCTCGTCGACGTCGTTCCGCCGGACGTTCTCGCGGAGATACTCGATCGCCACCGGGTTGCGATCGACCGCGATCACCGCCGCGCCGCGTCCCGCAAACGGGATCGCGAAGGGGCCGACACCGGCGAACATGTCGACGATCCGCTCGTCGGCCGCCGCCTGCTGGACCACGCGGTGGCGTTCGGTCGCGAGCCGGGGCGAGAAGTACACCGTAGCGACGTCGAGCGCGAACGCGTAGCCGTACTCGCGGTGGACGGTTTCGGTGCTCTCGCCCGCGAGCACGTCCCACTCGCGCGTTCGAAACTCCCCCTCGACCTTCGAGGCGCGATTCAACACTGTCTTCGTCGGGATCGAGGAGTCCATCACTGCGTTGGCAACCTGCCGTGCGCGTTCCGTGTCATCTTCACGGAGCAACACGATGTCGCCGAGTCGCTCGTAGCTCGGATCGAAGCCGAGCAGGTCGGCGGGCATCGTCTGTGTCTCGCGGTCGGGCACGTCGCGCTCCTCGATCGTGTATTCCTCAGGTATTGCGTCGGGATCGACGATCGGGGCGTAGAGCCAGCCCTCGGCGACGGTGATCTCGTGATCGTGATCGAGGAGATCCCGTTCGGCGAGCGCCTCGCGCGTCCGCTCGCCGTCCTCGCGCGCGACGCGGACGCACGGCACTTTCATATCCGTACTCGCCGGCAGTCGGGCCTAAGGCTGACGCTTCGCGGAGCGACCGTCCGCAGCGGACCCGACTACTCGACAATCGCGGTCGTTCGGCACAACGGCTATCTCCGGTCGCCGCGTCCATCGCCCATGACACCACCGAACGAACCGGCGAACGCGACCCACGAACGACCACACACGGAATCGAGTTACGGGATCCCCGACGACGAGGAGGGCTTGTTGCCGTGGGCGTTCGTCGCCGACCGACTCCGCGAGAACCGCAATTTCTGGGTCTCGACGACACTTCCCGACGGCGGTCCACACGCCAGGCCCGTCTGGGGTGTCTACGTCGAGAGAACGTTCTACTGCGGTGGCGGCGAGCGGACACGGTGGGTGCGGAACCTCGAAGCGGATCCGCGCGTCGTCGTTCACTCCGAAAGCGGTGACGAGGTGGTCATCCTCGAAGGCCAGGTGGAACGCGTCGACGAAGGGACCGCTACTCAGGAACGAATCGAGCGGGTGAATGCCGCCTACGAGCGGAAGTACGGTGTCGAACACGGAACGCCCCTCTTCGCCGTCCGTCCCGAACGCGTCCTAGCGTGGAACGAGTACCCGACCGACGCGACCCGCTGGACGTTCGCAGAGCGCGGTGTTTAATCCGGCTCCCGCCCGAACCACGCCATGCTCACTTTCGTCGGTCTCGGGCTCTACGACGAGCGCTCGATCACGGTCGAGGGCCAGGACGCACTCGCCGACGCCGACCGCGTCTTCGCTGAGTTCTACACCAGCAAACTCGCCGGAGCCTCAATCGGGGACCTCGAAGCGTACCATGACCACGAGATCGAGATCCGCGACCGAGCGGGCGTCGAGCAGGAGCCCGCACCGATCCTCGACGCTGCCGAGGGCGGCGAGGTAGCGTTCGTGGTCGCCGGTGATCCCATGATCTCGACGACGCACACCGACCTCCGCCTCCGTGCGCACGAGCGCAACATCGATACCCGCGTGATCCACGGCACGACCGCCCAGGCCGCCGCGAGCTCGCTGACGGGACTCCAGAACTACCGCTTCGGGAAGGCGACCACGATCCCGTTCGCCTACGGTGACGGGGATATCCCCCAAAGCGTCCTCGACACCATCGACGCGAACCGTGAACGCGGCCTCCACACCCTCTGCTATCTCGACATCAAGGCCGCCGAGGATCGCTACATGACCGCAAGCACCGCCGCCGAGCGACTCGCGCCGGGCCTCGACGATCCGCTCGGCGTCGTCGTCGCCCGCGCGGGAAGTCCCGATCCGGTCGTGGCCGGGGACCGGCTCTCGGCGCTCGCCCAGCAGGATTTCGGCGATCCCCTTCACCTGCTCGTGATCCCCGGCGATCTCCACCACGTCGAACGCGACGCGCTCGTCGGCCTCTGCGATGTGCCGGAAGACCTCGTCTAGACTACATTTCACTCGTCGGGTGCGCCCGTTCGCGGTAGAAATGGTGATGCCCTCCGCCCTCGCAACCGCACAGCACCGCCGAAGCCCTCGGGCGCTCACTCACTTCGTTCGCTCGCACCCTCGCCCTTCATCCACCGAGGACCGCACCGCAGCCGCACCGTCTACTCGCCGCCGGAACCGCTGCCGTCGGCGCGCACTCACGGGCTTCGCCCGCTCGTGCCATCCGAGACGCTTCGCGTCTCGCGCATCCCAACGCCAAGCGCGCGCTGGAGATCGTACTCGGTGCCGGTCGCCATGTAAAGCACGTCCTCGATCACGACCATGATCTCCGGGAGCTCGTGGATCACGACCCACGTGATCGCCACCATCGCCACCACCGAGAGGCTCTGGGCGAGCATGCGGTCGGCGATGAAGTAGGAGACCTTGTACGGATCCGAGGAACCGAACAGCGACATGACGGTATCGGGGAAGAAGTGAAAGCGCTGAGTGCCGAACCCGACCGCGATGAAGACGTTCCGCACGAGGTTCAGCCCGTAGATCACCGGGAGCGAGACGGCGAGCGCGCGGAGCTTTCTACCAAGTGGCGCGTCGGTCGCGGCGATCAGCCCACCGAAGATCGCCATGCTCCCGATACCGGTGCAGGCGATCAGGATGGTGTACGTGATCGTGTGATCGCCATCGACGAACCAGAACGTGCTCTGATAGTCGGGGTACGTCCCGGTCGGGACCTGCGTTCCCGAAACCACCGTCGGATCGACACCGACGAGATCGATCAGGAACGCGGTCTGTCGGGTGACGGTCTCGATCAGGGGCTCCTTGAGGAGTGGGAGCGTCTCGAACGGGAAGAAGATCAGTCCCATCGCGGCGATCGCCCGCGAGAGCACGAACAGTGAGTCGCGCCCGCGGGCGAGCAACAGGCCCGCATAGAGGCTCGCGGGCACCGCCACCAGCGTCCCGATCCCTTCGATGAAGCTCTTCTGGACGAACGCGAAGTGATGGAACACCGAGAGCCAGAACACCCCGAAGAGGACCCACGCCGTGACCGTGAGGGGGCGCGCAAAGCGGCTCTCGCGCCACGAGAGGGCCGCACCGGCGGTGAAGGTGGCGACCACGAGCCACGCGAGCGGGTCGGAGAATCGACCGAACCACGCGAGCGCGGCGAGCACTCCGTCGAGCATTCATCGACGCTACGACGATGGCGGTGATAGGTCTTACCGTCGCGGGCCGGGTCGCCGGCGTGTGGATCGGAGCCGCTTCCGCTCCCGCTCCGCCGAGGACCTCACTCTCGGCGTGTTCGGCGGGCGGCGACAGCCACGGCGGCCGCGACAGCCGCGACGACCGCGGCGGTGATCCCGAACCCGGGACCGTTCTCGCTCGTCGTCTGTCCCGACGCGTCGGTGCCGTTCGCACTTCCAACCGCTGTGGTGTCGCTTCCTTCACCTGTCGTGGTAGTGTTGTTGACGGTCACGCTGACGGTCGTGGCGACCGGCTCGCCATCGTTCGCCGCAGCACCGGTGACGGTCGCCGCTTCCGCGCTGGTTTCGGCTCCGGCGGCGGTCGATCCCGCCGACGTGTAGGGACCGTCCTCGCTCCCGTTCGAACTCACGAAGTCGAACACACCGTTGTCGTTGGTGTCGCGGTGGGCCATCACCACCACGTCGGTGCTCTCGGTGAGCGGTTGGCCGAGCGTCACGGTGACGTTCTCGGTGGTGCCGTTCTCGAGATAGCTCGACGTGCCGAGAACGCTCCCGACGGGTGATTCGGAGGCGTTCGGCGCGTGGACCACGACGTAGCCACCGTCGGCGAGCGTGGCGTTTCGGATCCGAACGGTCTCTCCGGTCGTCGTCTGGTCGGCGGCGGTGAGCCGGGCACCCCCGGCCATCGGCTCGGACTCTTGGCTCGGTCTGACGGGTACCGTGATGTCGTCGCTGGTGTTGAGCGGCCCGACCGCGCGCACGTCGACCGTGGTGTTCGGCGAGGTCTCAGAGAGGTTGAACGTGGTGGCGAAGGTGCCGTTCGGCGAGACCGTGGTGGTGTTGGTCTTGACGAACGACCCGGTGCCGTTGGCCGTGAGACTGATCGTCACCTCGCTTTTGGGCGCGACGCTCGTCGTTCCGGTGACGGTCTGGCCGTCGCCGGCAGCGAGCGAGACGTCACTGAGCCCGAGCTCGGCCCCGATGGCCGTGACGTTCGCACCGATCGACTGGTTGCTCGTGGCGAGGCTGCTCTCCTCGCGTACGGTGAGTTCGGTCTCGAACTCGTCGCCGGGTCGTGGCGGGCCGCGTTCGAAGACCGCCGCCTCGGTGTCGATGTTGACGTAGAGGATGTCCGTGTCCGGGTCGGGGATCACCCGTATCGAGTCGTTCGCGAGGCTCCGGTCGAGATCGAGCTGCTTCGGCCGACGGTTCGTGCCGGGATTGGTCTGGCGCACTGTCAGGTTGAACATCCCGCGCTCGACCAGTTCGGTGAAGTTCGCGGCCGCGAACGCGCCGTAGACGCCGGAGAGCTTGGACTGGAGCACCAGCACGTCGCCGACGGCGACGCTATCGGTGGTGGTGATCCGGTCGTTTTCGATGGCGGCGGCGACCTCGCTCGCGTTCGTCACGTTGTCGAAGCTCTCGGCCGGGGCGGTCCACGTCACGAGTTCGTTGGACGTTCGCTCGGCCAGCCTGAGCGTCGCGGTGTCGGTTTCGCGCCCGTCGACCGTGGCCGAGAGGTTGTACGTGCTGGTGTCGAGCGGGGCGTCGAGTCGTTCGGTCGTCCGGTTCGTCCGGACGATCGAATCCTCGTCGGCCAGCGTGTCGTACGCCTGGCTCTCGTTTTCGGTGGTGCCCGCGAGATACGAGTTCATCAGGAGCGTGACCTGCCCGTCGCCGCCGTCCGCGACGGTGACGTTGGTCTCGTAGTTGACGGCGGGGCTACCGACCGTGACGGTGGTCTCGTTCGTCCCGGAGATATTGAGCCCGATGGCGGCGATGTCACCACGGTCCTCGGCCACGGTCGAGCGGTTGAACGTCGCGACGCTCGCGTTGGTTTCGTTGGTTTCGTTGGTCTCACCGCGCTGAAATTGGGTTTCGTTGATCGACGATTGGCTGTCGTTGGTGGGAGCGGCCGTCCCGTTGGCCGCCACATCGGTCCCTTGGGCGCTCGCCGGCCCGAGAAAAGCCGCCCCACCGAACGCCGCAAGGATCACGAGCACCGCCAGCCAGCAGCCGGCGGCCCGCTCGCGGTGGTCGCTCGTCACGGTTCGGTATCGACGTGTCTGCATATCGCCGCTCCAGCCGACACCGCGTCCGTGGAGGGCGAACACGAGGACTCGGGGAGGGCGTTCGATCCTGGCATCATCGGTCGAATACGCATTGAGGGAACTCCTTCATTAATAAAGGTTTTGTGGTGGACCCCGTCGCTGGCGGGGAGTTAGCGCGGTCGAGCGACCACCGCAAGGTGGTCGGCGTGGTGGGGGTCGAGTCGGCGGGTGTCGAGGATCTCGTAGGTCGTCTCGAGTTCGTCGAGCGCCGCGTCGAACACGGTCTCGGGATCGGCGGTCGCGTCCTCGCTCCGGGCCTTGATCGCAGCCAGGAGCCGGCCGTCCGCGGCGAGGAACTGCCGGTTCGCACACGCCACCCGTGCCTGCCCTCGGGTGGCGACGTCCTGAACGATCGCATCGAGATCGGCCTCGACCACGTGGGCGTACGTCTCGGGCTGGTGGGCGTCCTTGAGCAGTGGGAAGAGCGTGGTCCGCGACTCCGCAACGTCGACGAGATCGCCCATCGGCCGTGACGCGAACTCGACGGCGTAGACGACACGCGCGAAGTCCGCGACGTGGCTCGCGGTGGTGCCGTTCGCCGCACCGAGATATAGCACCTCGTCGTCGCCCGCGAGGCCGGTGTCCATTCCGGCGTCGATCATCGCGCCGAGTTTCGATCGCCGAACGTCCCACGCGCGCCACCCGCCCTCCGTGGGTTCGCCGTAGACCGTCGCTCCCTGGGTCGCGAGGCGCTCCTCGCCGTCGATCTCGCGATAGACGACCCCCTCAGGCAGCGCCATCGTCACCTCGATCATCGATATCCTCGTCGTCGTGCCGCGCCCGGATCCGTGCGATGCGTTCGTCGAGTTCACGTTCGAGGTCGGGACGGCGGTCGCCGGCGTAGTGATCGATCCGCGCCGCGATGGTGAGTTTGCCAGCGAGCGCCCGGGCTGCCGATCCCCGCTCATCGGGATGGGTGTGGCGGACGTACTCGTGGGTGTAGATCACGCCGTGTTTCGGCGACGGGGCCGACCCTCGGAGGTGGGCGAACAGCGCGTCCTCGGCTCCGAGGACTTGTACTGTCGAACTCGACGTCCGCGCCAGCGACTCCAGCCCGCCCGCGAGCGCGAGCAGCCGCGCCGCGAGCGTGGGTCCCGCGAGCGCAGCGAGATTTGGGACCACCGTTCGAACTGTACGCTCGACGTACGCTTCGAGTTCCGCCGCCTCGTTATCGAGATCGACGACGCGTTCGGCGAGCGCCGCCAGGCGGTCGTCGGCCGGGTCGGGGTTTTGGTCCTCTCGGTCGACGAGTTCACGACAGTATTCGATACCGGTTCCGGCGTCTTCTGTCCGGCTCGCGGCCCACTCCGCGACTCGTTCGGCGAGTTCGTTCGCCATCCGTTCGGTGTCGTCCATCGCGCGGACCGCGTGGATCACCTGGCGGTCGTCGGCGCGCTCGCGCTCGGCGGCCGCCTCGCCCGCAGCCGTGATCGTCGCCTCGCGGAGCGCCGCGTAGTACTCTTCTTCAGTGTCGGCGAAGCCAGCCTCGACGGCCCGTGCGGGCCAGTCAGCGGCCTCCTCGGCGCTCCCGGTCTCGATCGCGTCGCGCGCACCGTCGGGATCACCCCGCTCCAACCCTTCGAACCATCCTGTCACCGGCGCTCCCTCGCTCATGACTCGGATCGTGGCCGGGCCGACAAATCAGTTCGTGGTTTCGACGCTGCCGGTGCGCAGGAACGCGACGAGCTCCTCGGGATCGGTATCAAACCCACCGGCCTGGGCCACCGTCTCGCTCCCGCCGCCACCGCCGCCGAACTCGGCCGTGAGATCGGCGACGACCGCGTTCGCATCGATCTCACCCGTCGTGGCGACGGCGATGCCCCCGCCGTCGGCAGCGACGAGCGCGACGGCGTCGGCGGCCGAGCCAGAGAGGTCGTTCGCTCGCTCCGCGAGTCCGTTGGTGTCGAGGTGATCGACTGTCCCGGCGAGCCACGTCCGGCCATCCCGCTCGACCACGGTCTCGCGGAGGTCGCCGAGCCGCGAATCGACGAGTCGCTCCTGTAATCCCGTCCGTTCATCCGCGAGCGCGTCGCGTTCGTTCCGGAGCCGCGCGACCGCGTCGGGAAGGTCGGTCACGCGCGTTTCGAGCGCGGCGGCCGCGTCGAGCGCCGCGGTCTTCTCGGTACTTCGATGCTGGATCGCCGCCGGCCCGACCGCGAACTCGATTCTCGTCACGCCTTTGCCGGGGTTCGATCGGTCGAGCACCGCCACTGGCCCGATCTCGCGGGTGTTCCGGACGTGGGTTCCGCCGCAGGCAGCGACGTCCCAGCCGTCGACGTCGACCAGGCGAACCTCCTCGCCGCCGATTCCCTCCTCGGTCTTGGTGTTGAACGCCACGTCGTCGCGGGCGAGCGCCGCCTCGCGGGGCGCGGTCTCCCACGTCACGTCCTTCGAGTCCCAGACCGCGCGGTTAACGAGGCGTTCGAGGGTCACGAGCGACCCGTCGTCGATCGCCGTCGGGGTGGCGAAGTCGACTCTGACCTTGTGCTCGTCGATGTCGAATCCGCCGTACCCGAGATCGTCGAACAGTCGGCGTCCGGCCCCGTAGAGGACGTGGCTGGCGGTATGAGAACGCATGCAGTACGTCCGAAAGGCGGGATCGATCCGGCCGGCGACCGTCTCGCCAGCCTCGACTGTCGGTGCGTCCGCGAGCGTGTGGACGATCTCGCCGTCGCGCTCCTGAACGTCCACGATCCGTTCGCCAGCGAGCGTGCCCCGATCGGGCGGCTGGCCCCCGCTCTCGGCATAGAAGTACGTCTCGCCGAGCAGGAGTTCGTCGTCGTCCCGCGATTCGACGACCGCCTCGAACTCGGTCGTGTACGGCTCGGCGGGCGCGAGCGTCTGCATACCGTGGGGACTCGACGAGCCGGCAAAACCCTTCGGTGGGTTGAGCGCTGCCGGCGGATGGGGGCTCGTGGGGACTCGCGAGGACTCGTTCCGCCCGATCAGTCGCGTTCAGTCGTCCTCCCGAAGCACCTCGCTCGGGCCCGCAATGCCGCGGTCGCGAACGGCGGCGCGGAGTCTGGCAAGCGGCGAGCGGTGGCCGCGCTCGTGGCGGCGGAAGGTCAGCGTCAGCCCGACCAGCGCCACCACCACCAGCACCGCGAACGGGCCGCCCGTCAGCACCGCGAGCGCCTGTAACGCCTCGCCGCCGCCGACGAGCAACACCGCCACCGCGACGCCGCCCTGGAGCAGCCCCCAAAAGACGATGCTCCCGGTCGTTGGCGCGCGATTTCGCTTCGTCGCGAGGATCGCGACCACCAGCGTCGAGGTGTCCGCGGAGGTGACGATGAACACGATGATGAGCGCGAGAAACAGGAACATCAGGAGCTGGCCGAGCGGGAGCGCCGCGAATATCGGGAAGCCGGCGACCGCCTCGGGCGTGGCGTACGAATCGATGGCAGCGAGGATGTCGGTCGTCCCGGAGCGCTGGAGAGCCAACGATGTGCCGCCCAGCAGGACGAACCACACGGCGGTCGCAGCCGACGTTGCGACTGCACCCGTGAGAACCACAGTCCGAACCCGCCGGCCCTTCGAGAGCGCCGCGAGGAAGAGTCCGGCGAAGGGGGCCCACGAAAACCACCACGACCAGTTCCAGACTGTCCAGTTCGCCACCCACTCGTTTGCGACCAGCTCCCCGCCGAGATACAGGCTCATCGGCACGAAATCCACGACATAGCCGCCGACGGCGGCAGAACCGATGTCGAGAACGGCCGATCGCGGGCCGACGGCGATCAGCAGCGCCGCGAAAAGTATGAATAGGACGATAGCGATCCCGGCGATCCGACGGATACCACGGTGGACGCCGCTCTGGGCGGAGACGACGTAGATGAGCGTCAATCCGGCGACGACGAGGACGGGGGCTACGCTGCCGTAGCTCACGCCCCACTGGTAGCTGACGCCGGCGAGGAACTGCTGGCCGACGAGCGCGACGGAGGTGGCGATCCCGCCGATGGTGGCGAACACCGCGAGCACGTCGACGAGCGTCGCCCAGCGGCTGTCGAGACCGTCGATTCCCAGAAACGGTGTCAGGATCGACGAGACCCGCAGCGGCGCGCCTCGCTGGTAGGTGAAGTAGGCGATCGGCACGCCGATGACGACGTAGGCGCTCCACGCCGAGAGCCCATAATGAAAGATCGCGTAGGTGAGCGCGCCGGCGACGACACCGCTCGATCGCGGCTGGGCGTCGAGAAACGGCGGCGGCGTCTCGTAGTGAAAGAGCGCCTCGGCAGGGCCCCAGAAGACGATACCCGCGGCGATGCCGGCCGTAAAGAACATCGCGAAGTACGTCGGATAGGTGTAGGTCGGTTCGACGTCGGGGCCGCCGAGTTTGATCTCCCCCCACGGCCCGACCAGCAGGAACAGACAGTAACACACCGCGAGGAACATCGCGCCCAAAAACAGCCAGCCGAACTCGAAGAGCAGCACGCTCTCGACGGTACCGACGACCGACTGGGTGTCCGACGGCGCGAGGGAGTACGCCGCGAAGAAGAGAACGAAGGCCGCCACCGGGACGCCGAACGTGAGTGGGTCCTGGCGAGCGAGAAAGTCCGTGAGCCGCGCCACGCCGCCCTTGAGCGTGCCGATCCATCCGAGGCGACGGATCCGCAGCAGATACGGGGCGTCGCGCCGAGCCTTTTCGGCGTCCGTGTCGACCGTGATCGGCAACAGCGCAACGTACGCCAGCCCCGAACCGAAGAACAACAGCGAAACGATGAGAATGGCCCGTCCGGTCAGCAGCGAGCCGACGACCTTCGGGAAGAAAAAAACCGAGACGACGGCCGCGCCTGCGATCACACAGACCGGCACGAGGACGCTCCGGAGGACCGTTTCCACGGGACCGGCCCCCTGGGAACTCATAGCACGAATATGCGACACACTCCCATAGTCCTGTCGTTGACGCGATCGATGGCTCGAACCGTGTCCTCGTTCGTCGTTCGTCCCGTGGACCACGACGGCCCCGGCGACGGGTGATCCGTAGCCGTGGCCTGCGATCGCGGCGGTCGCGTCCGTCAACGGCGGTCACACTGGCGACGACCCTTTATGATCGTACGGGTGATACGTTACGGGGTGGCGAACGATCCCCCCGAAACGTCGATGGACGCCGCTCTCCAGGAGCTGTTCCACCACGACGACAGGGTGCCGTTCGTCTACTGGCGGGAGTACACGGGAACGGATACTACGGTACTGCTGACTGCGGCGGTCGCGGTCCTCGCGTTCGTCACCGGCCTCTCGCATTTCAGTCAGCGCGACCTCGCGTTCGATGGTCCGCTCGCATCGCACCTCCCGACCGAATGGGCGACCCTCGTCCCGTTCGGAGCCGTACTCCTCGCGTTCGTGCTCGGGGGGCTCGCGGTGGGGCTCCGCCGTCGCCTCCGGGTCGCGTGGTACGGCACGGCCCTCGTGCTCCCGCTGGTGGTGTTGTTACCGCTCGTGACGGCGGAGCCGACCGACGTCCTGCTGTTCGTGCTGTCGCTCGGCACGTTCCCGCTCGTCGTGCGGAACCGGACCGCGTTCGATCAGTCGCTCGATCTCTCGCCGTTCCAGACCGCCGCCATCGTGGCGTTCGTCGCGGGTCAGGTGTACGGCACCGTCGGGGCGTACAGCCTCCGCGCGAACTACACCGGTATCGAGACGTGGACCGACGCCCTCTACTACATCGTCGTCACCGGAACCACCGTCGGCTACGGCGACGCGACGCCGACCAGCCAGGGGGCCAAACTGTTTACGCTCTCGGCGATCATCATCGGTACCGGTACGTTCGCCGTCGCCTCGGGATCGCTCATCGTCCCGGCGATCGAATCCCGGGTGTCGGCCGCGTTCGGCACCATGACAGCCTCGGAACTCGCACTCATGGAGGATCACGTCGTGGTTCTCGGCTACGGCGATCTCACGGAACCGCTGGTCGACGAGCTGGTGGCCACGACCGACGTGGTTGTCGTGACACCCGACGCCGACACGGCGTCGGCGCTCGACGAGGAGGACGTGAACGTGCTTACTGCGGACCCGACCGACGAGGAGGCACTGCTCGATGCGCGGATCGACGCCGCGAGCGGGGTGGTGGCCGCGACCAGCGACGACGCCCAGGACACCCTCGCGGTGCTCGCCGGACGGGAGGTAAACCCCGACGTCCGAATCGTCGCGGCGGCGACCGACCACGGCCACGTCGGCAAACTCGAACGCGTGGGTGCCGACGAGGTCATCAGCCCGTCGGTCATCGTCGGCCGTCGCCTCGGCCGCTCCGTCCTCGGCGATACCGACGCGTCGGACGACGAGACGGACACGAACACGACGAACGACCCCGAGAACGGTGGGAACGGAAACGCGACGTGAGTCCCGCGATCGGTAGCGAGCTACCGCTACTCACCACACGGTCGGCTGTGGCCATCACACGGACGAATAAAGGGGTGCACCAGCACGACCACGAATTTATACTGCTGCGTGGCCGTGTTCTTTGTGGATAAACAATGTATGATACGGTTCTCATTCCGACCGACGGGAGCGACGAGGCGCGGAAGGCGGCCCAGCACGGGATCGAGCTCGCGGGGACGCTCGGCGCGACCGTCCACACGCTGTACGTGATGGATCTGCCGGGTGTGCCTCGGGCGCTCTCGATCAGGGACGACGAAGAGCAGGTCCGCAGGGAGTATCAGGAGTACGGTGAGCGCGTCACCGGAGAGGTGGACGAGATGGCAAGCGATGCCGGCGTCGAGTGTATCACCGCGATCAAAAGCGGCACGATCCACGAGGAGATCGTCAAATACGCCGACGACGAGGGCGTCGATGCGATCGTGATGGGGACCGGCTATCAGGGCCGATTCGGCGCGCTGCTCGGCACTATCGCCGAGAAAGTCGTGCGACTGTCGACCGTTCCGGTGATCTCGACCAAACTAAGCGAGAGCGAAGCACGCAGTCGATTCGTCGACTCCTGACGGCGGATGGGCAGTCGGGTGGAGCGGAGCCGACGGTCCGATCTCAGGACAGCGCTGTATCGACTGCGGCCTTGTCGTCCCCGCGCCACACGCTGCGGAGACACGACGATGAGCAGCCAGAGACCGGCGAGACCGAGCGTCGCTGCTGTCGCGATGCCAAGCGTGAACGCTTCCACCGCGGTGGGACGATGGAGCGACGAACGACGGCAATCGTCCGGCGCTACCGCAGCGGTCGTGATTGATCTCACGATACCCGTCCCGTGAATCCACAAGGAGAGGTGGTGCTGCGGTGTGGTGTGGTGTAGTGTAGTCGTCCGGAAACGACGACGTGAGCTACACCCGCCGCTCCCGGAGGTAGATGACGATGCTTGCGGCCAGGAACAGCGCCCCGGCGACGCCGAAGTTCCCCGACGTCATCACCAGTGCGCCACCCACCATCAGCACGGTCGCCACGATCGCCAGCGCCAGCGCGACGGTGTTCACGACCGCCACTCCATGAGCGTGCGTGTCGGCGATCGGATCGACGGAGTACGGATCGCCGGTCGAGTACCGATCATCGTTAGAAATCCTCGAACTCCCAGTGGTAATGACAGTTTCGACACGTAGCCCACTCGGGGACGTCGTACGCGTTCGGATGCCGCCGTCCGTGTCGCATGTGATCGTTGCAGACGGGGCAGTGAAGCGTGAGCAGTTCGAGGTTCGGAAACGCGTGGCGGGTGAACTCGGCGACACATCGGGGGCAGTCGATCGGGTCCATGCCCCCCGCTTGGTAGATCTCGTTCTCACACCGCGGACACTGGAGGGTGGCTGGCGGGCGCTCGTGCCATCCAACGGCCCCCTCGACCGTCGTGGTCTGGGCCTCCGGGATCGACAGCCGGAAGTTTTCGAGGTCGTCGTCGGTCCGGAGGGGTGCAATCAGCCGGTCTGCGAGCCACTTGAGACGTCCGAGAATGGTGTCTCTTGAACGATCGTTTCTCAGCGACTGCTACGCGAACCCTGGTAATAAGGCACACGCCCATTCGCCGAACGTGGGCGGCCGAACGGACGGCGAGACCATCGCCGATTTCGAGCGGTTCCCGCCGGCTCACGGCTCGCATCTGCGCCGACGGAAGGACAGCGGAGACCGTCGACCGCACGACCGCCGATAGGATCTTCCGGCCGGAGCAGGTACCGAACCACCATGGACCCCGATCGCAGGGCGAGTGTGGTGGACGCGGTCGGTTCCGGTGCGAGCAGTGTCCAGGCCATCGATCCGACCGCGGTGGTCGACGCACCACCCGCCCGAGCGATCGGTGCGTTCGTGTTCGTGATGCTGTTCGGCGGCTTCCTGCTGTGGCGGTTCGACGGATTCGTCGACCAGTCCGTCGATTCCTCGATGGAACGCCCCGCGGTGTCGACGGTTTACGGCGTGACGGCACACGCGTGCGTGCTGTTCTTCGGCGTGTATTTCTTCGGTCAGGTGACCCGACTCAGCGCCAACAGGCTCGTCGCCGCCGGAGCGGGCGCAGCGGTCGCCGTCGGGGTAGTTGGTCTCGCGGGGCTCGGACTGACGGTTGTCGGCGCGCGTCTCACCGAACTCGTCGGCGAACGCCGCCCGTGGTACGGGCTCGTCGTGGGGGCAGTGCTCGGCGCGAGCGCGTGGCTCCTGCCGGCGGCTGCCGCGAGCCTGGCTGTTTGGGTTCTCCTCGTCTCGATCGGGATCGGCGGGCCGACACGGGAGTGGATCCACGCTTCGCGAGCGCCCGCTACCGAGGACGACACCTGAACAGTCACCGAGAGAACAGCGAGTGGACGTGGTCAGTCGCACTCGCGTGGTAAGTTGACATGTGACAATGTTCATATCGATGGCTGTACTCGTTTTCACATGGTACACATCGTGATGCAGGTGTTCTCTGTCGCGGTTACGGTCGCGGTCCTCGGACAGGCCACGTGGGCTGTGACGGCCGCCGCAACGCTCGTGTTGGTCCTCCTGCTGGTCGCGTTCGGGGGGGTCGTCTATCAGAGCGTGACCGGTGATGGCATCTCGTGGCCGGACGAGGCAAGTGACGACATGGACGACGAGGACGTGGAGCGGGGCCGTGGCGACGACGAGTGGGACTACTACTGAGCGATCGCTGCACCAGCCGTTCGATGGGACATCGCGTGAGTCGTGGACCGTCCCGCCGAATCGTAGCAGGACAGTCGAACGAACGGAACCGAAAGAGAACGAATGGATCGGGTCGAGAATCAGTCGTCCGACGTGGTGTCACCCCCGTCGGAGACGCCGGTCACCACGTCCCCGCCAGTGCGATCCACGGCCACGTCTTCCTGATCGCTGATCTGGTCGATCTGCTCGCGGAACGCCTCGGATTCGAGGATCGTGTACTCGTTATCGAGTCCCAGATAGACCGTATAGCACATCACGAGGAGGATGACGGCGAACGGCAGGCCGGTCGAGATGGCCGCCGCCTGAAGGCCAGTGAGGCCGCCGCCCCAGAGCAACACCGCCGCGACGATCCCCTCGGTGGTCGCCCAGAAGACCCGCTGGGCGCGCGGCACGTCGTGCTTGCCGCCCGAGGTCAGGTGGTCGATGACCAGCGATCCCGAGTCCGACGACGTGACGAAGAAGGTGACCACGAGCAGCGTCGCGAGAATGCCCGAGATGGCACCGAGCGGATACTGCTCGAGCATGATGAACATCCCGAGCGTCTCGAACGTGGCGTATTCCATCGAGCTGTACGCGCTCATGATTGCCCCGCCCCCGCTCCCTTGCAGCGCCGTCGCCAGGGCGCTCCCGCCGAACGTCGAGAGCCAGACGACCGAGAACAGCGTCGGCAGGACCAACACACCGAGCACGAACTCTCGCACCGTACGGCCCTTCGAGATGCGCGCGATGAACATCCCGACGAACGGCGACCACGCGATCCACCAGCCCCAGTAGAAGACGGTCCACCCCGAGACGGTCGAATCGAGCGTGTTTCCAGCTGTCGCACCGAGGGTGCCGGTGAAGAGACTCAGCGAGAGGAAGTTACCGATGTACGCCCCGAGCCCCTCCGCCATCGAACCGACGATGAACAGCGTCGGGCCGACGATGAACAGGAACCCGAGCAGGAGGAGCATCAGGTAGAGGTTGACCGTGCTCAGCCGCTTGACGCCACCGTCGAGGCCGGCTGCGACCGACATCACCGCGATGAGGGTGATGCCCGCGATGAGCACGATCTGTATTGCCGTGGTGATCGGGATGTCGATGATCCCGAGCATATCGCCGCCCACGTAGGAGATGCCGGAGTTCACCTGCGCGACCCCGAGGCCGAGCGAGGTACACAGGCCGAACAGGGTGGCGAACACCGACACGAGGTCGATGATGTGGCCCGGCCAGCCGTAGATGCGGTCGCCGAGCAGCGGCCAGAAGATCGATCGGAACGTCAGCGGTAGGCCGCGATTGAACGAAAAGAAGGCCAACCCGAGGCCGACCAACCCATAAATAGCCCACGGGGAGAGTCCCCAGTGGAAGAACGTCTGTGCCAGCGCCGCCGTGCCCGCCGCCGCTGTCCCGGCTTCGGCACCGAAGAAGGCCGGCGGACTGTTGAAGTACACCACCGGTTCGGTCACGCTGAAGAACATGAGTCCGATCCCCATGCCGGCGCTGAACAGCATCGCCATCCACGCGAACGTGCTGAACTCTTTTTCGGCCTCCACGCCGCCGATCCTGATCGACCCGTACTTGCTAACCGCGAAGTACACGATCGTGATCAGGAAAACGTTCACCGCCAGCAGATAGAACCAGCCGAACGTCGACTCGATGAACGACTTGGTCGCGGCGAACGCGCCCGCGGCTTGGTCGCCCAGTATGACGGTGACCGCGATGAACAGCACGATCAGCAGTAGCGCGCCGGGGAAGACGATAGGATGGATGTCGAACCGCCCGCCGAGCAGCTCCTTGTTGGTGTCTCCTACCTCCCGGTCGGAGTCCGGGTGGAACAGCTCTACTTGCAATCCATCAGACATTTCGCCGGTAGTGTCGTCGGAGCTAGCCATGGGTCTGCCTTTCGCTGAACGCGTCGCCGGTCTCGTACAGTTCTCTCATGATTGGTATCACTGTGTTGGTGGTTTTGTTGGGCGTGGTCGAGTCAGCTACTTTCGTGCCCGCCTACGTTCACACCGTCAACCACGCCGTGAGCCATCATACCACGAAAGTCCGTGTCATGCTATCACAGAGACTGGGTTAAGGCTTCGTAATGAACTATGGGGATGTTTTTAACCGGTACGCCGTCCTCGTCCATGATCGCGTGTGCGCTGAGAGTCGCCTGGCTCAGGCATTGACGTGTCTGACCTCGTACCCGTGATCGCGGATCGTCCGGATGATGGTGCGAGCGTGGCTCGCGCCGCTGGTCTCGACCTCGAAGACGAGGTGGGCCTCGCCCACGTCGAGTTCGGGGGCCGAGCGGTCGTGGCGGACCGTTTGAATGTTGGCGTCGTGGTCGGCGATCACCCCGGAAACCTCACGCATCTTGCCCGGCTGGTCGTCGATCCGCACGCGCAGTCGGAGCAGCTGTTCGCGATCGGTGAGCGCGTGGACCAGCACAGTCTGAAGCATCGTCATGTCGAGGTTTCCGCCACACAGCAGCGCGAGGACGCGCTCGTCCTCGACGTCGAGATCGTCGCTGAGGACGGCGGCGACCGACGCTGCACCCGCACCCTCGACGACCTGTTTCGCCCGCTCCAAGAGGAGCAAGATCGCCCGCGCGATTTCCCCGTCGGTGACGGTAACGATCTCGTCGACGTGTTCCTCGACGAGCGAGAGCGTCAGTTCGGAGATTCCTCCGGTGGCGATCCCGTCGGCGATGGTGTCGACGGAGTCGAGGGTCTGTGGAATTCCTTTATCGAGACTATCCGGAACGGTCGCGGCTCCCTCCGCCTGGACGCCCACGACGCGCGTTTCGGGCGAGAGTTCGCTGTACGCCGTCGCGATCCCCGAAATGAGTCCGCCGCCGCCGATCGGCACCACCACGGTGTCCACGTCGGGGCAGTCCTCGACCATCTCGATCCCGAGCGTGCCCTGTCCGGCGACGATCGCGGGATCGTCGTAGGCGTGGACGAACGCCGTTTCGTCGTCTGCAACGAGACCCTCGGCGTGGCTCATCGCCGCCTGGAAGTCCTGGCCGACGAGCTCGACCGTCGCACCGTACTCGCGAGTCGCGTCGACCTTCGCCTGCGGGGCGGCCTTCGGCATCACGATCGTCGAATCCATCCCGAGTTTCGTCGCCGCGAGCGCGACTCCCTGGGCGTGGTTGCCGGCGCTCGCGGCGACGACGCGCTCCGTCCCACCCTCGGCGACGAGCTGTGAAACCTTGTTGTACGCGCCGCGAGGCTTGAACGACCCCGTCCACTGGAGGTGTTCCATCTTGAGATGGACCTCGCCACCGGTGACATCGTCGAGTGAGGTGCTTCGCTCGACCGGCGTCGATTTCACGACCGACTCGTCGTCGAGCCGATCGCGGGCCGCTTCGATCTCGGCGAACGTGACGGTGGGCTCGGCGTTTCGACTCATCTCAACGGAGCATCCGGTCCATGTCGGGATCGAACAGTGGTTCTTGGCGCACGGTTGCTGCATACCGTTCGTCCTCGTAGCTGATAGTTACGTCGGTCCCCGGCTCGGCGTAGCTCGTCGGAAGGTACGCGTAGACGATCCCGGCGTCGATCGTGTAGCCGTAGTCAGCCCGACAGCCGTAGCCGATCACGTCGTCGCCATCGAGAACCGGATGACCCGCGTCGACGATCTCACCGGTGTCGTCGAGCGTGATCGGCACGAGCTTCTCGTCGATGCCGTCCTCGCGCGCCGCCACGATCGCGTCTTTCCCCACGAACTCGGTGTCGAGATCGACCGCGAACCCGATCCCCGCCTCGTAGGGGTTGTACTCCGGCGTGACGTCGGTCCCCCACAACCGGTAGCCCTTTTCTAAACTGGTGGAGTCGAGCGCTTCCCACCCCATCGGCACGACATCGTACTCCTGACCTGCCTCCCAGATCGTGTCCCAGAGCTGCGCGCCGTACTCGGTGGGCGTGTAGAGCTCCCAGCCGAGTTCACCGGCGTAGGAAAGCCGGAGCATCGTCACCGGCAGGCTCCCCAGGTAGGTTTCCTCGACGGAGTAGAAGGGGAAGGCGTCGTCCGAGAGGTCGACCTCGACCAGCGGCTGGAGCAGGTTCCGGGATTCCGGACCGAACACGCCGATCCCCGACCGACTCGAATCGTGGATCGTGATCGATACCGAATCGGGCGCGTGCTCTTTGATCCACCGGGAGTGCAGCGTCGCGGAGTTGCCGCCACCCGTGGTCAACAGATAGCGTTCGTCCCCGAGCCGCGCGACGGTCAGATCCGCGAGGATCCCGCCGTCCTCGTTCAACATCGTGGCGTAGCGCATCCGTCCCACCGAGCAGTCCATGTCGTTCGTCAGCAGGCCCTGAAGGAACTCCTGAGTGCCCTCTCCGTCGACCTCGATCCCGGTGAAGGTGGTCATGTCGAACATCGCGACCCGGTCCCGGACGGCCTGATGTTCGACGCCCTGGGCCTTCGACCAGTTGCGCGCGAGCCAGTCGGAGCGGTCGGGAACGTCGTACTCGCTCAGGAGGGATTCGTTCGATTCGTACCACTGGGGGACCTCCCACCCATCCGTATCGTAGAACTCCGCGCCGAGGTCGGCCTGCCGGTCGTAGAACGGGCTCCGCCGGAGCGCGCGCTGGTCCTCGGGCTGCTCGCGCGGGTGGATGAGCTGGTAGACCTCCTGGTACTGCTGAGCCCCGCGGCCGTAGGTGTACTCCCGACTACCGGCGTGCGATTGGAACCGGCTGATGTGGGCCGGACCGGCGTTCACGCGCTCGCCGTCGAGGCGCGGCGTACCCTCGTCCATCCACGCGGCGACGATGTCGCCCGCGCCGCCCGACTGGGTGACCCAGATCGCGAGCGACCACCAGAGGCCATCCGTGTCCTCGTCGGGCCCGAGGATCGGCATGCCGTCGGGCGTGAAACAGAACATTCCGTTCATCTCGGTCTCCCACGAGTCGTCGTCGAACGCCGGCACGAGTTCGCGGGCGGCGTCGTACGCGCTCTTGTCGTGGTCGGGATGGGTGTTCTCGTAGAAGTGGGTGGCGGTGAACTCCCGCAGGGAGGGGTACTCCAGCCCGAGGTCGTCGAGTTTCTCGGGACCGTAGATGTCCTCGGGGTCGACGAGCAGCGGTTCGTGGTTGTACGACCCCACGCCATAGGAGTCGCCGTGCTGGCGGAAGTAGAGCGAGTAATCCTGGTGGCGAAGCATCGGCTGTTCGATCTCCTCCTCCGCACCCGCGAGTTCGTCGATCGAGTCGCTCACGAGATACTGGTGCGAGCAGGGCACGAGCGGAATATCCCTGTCGACCATATCGCCGAAGAGCGGGCCCCAGATGTTGGTCGCGACGAGGAGGTCGTCGCACTCGATCCGCCCCTGATCGGTGACGACCGCCTGCACCGCGCCCTCGGCCGTTTCGATGTCCGTGACGAGAGTGTTCCCGTAGAACTCGTGGCCGGCGAGTTCGCTTGCGCGCTCGGCCATCGCCCGCGAGGCGTCGACGGCGTGGGCCTTCCCGTCGGACGAAAGGTAGTACCCGCCGTGGATCACACTCGAATCGATCTGAGGAACGTGCTCGGCGACCGACTCCGGCGAGAGGAGGTCGCCGCCTTCGAGGCCGTATGACTGGCCCCACTCGCGCTTTCGCTTCAGGAAGTTCCATCGATCCTCGGTGTACGCGACCTCGATCCCGCCCGACATCCGGTAGCTGTCGAGATCGGTGTAGAGCTCTCGGGTGTACGCCGCCATCTCGGTCATCATTTTCCCGCCGGCGGTCTGGAACACCAGTCCGGGGGCGTGCGACGTGGAGCCGCCGGTCTCGAACAGCGGTCCGCGATCGAGAACGACGACGTCCTCGCGACCGCGTTCGGCGAGATGATACGCCGCCGAGCAGCCGACACAGCCCGCACCCACGACGACGGTCCCGGCGCTCTCCGGCAGTGTACTCTCTGTGCTCATAGTGATACTCGCCGTTCCCGCCGGATTAAACGACGGGGTGGACTACCACACCCGTTTATACTGCCGAAGCCACAGTCATGAAATCGCCCGTCGAATTCCGGTTTCCTCTGTCGGTTTCGGCCACTCATTCGGAGGAAATCCCGCCGACAGAGTGTCACGCCGATCGGTCGAGATCTGGTCTGCTGGATCGATCGCACTTAGTGGGCGCAACTACCGATCCCGAACGCTTTTGCCGTGACTCGTCGACCTCGATTCATGACCGAGATCATCGACGGCGAGGCGGTCGCGAGCGAGATCCGGGACGGCGTCGCCGAGTGTGTGGACACTCTCGACGAGGCTGGCGTCCAGCCGGGGCTTGCGACCGTGCTGATGAGCGACGACGACGCGAGCAAGACGTACGTCTCGATGAAACAGCAAGACTGCGAGGAAGTCGGGATCGCAGCCCACGACATCGAAATCGATCCCGACGCGCCCGCCGCAGAGCTCTACGACACCGTCGACGAGCTGAACGCCGAGGACGCGATCAACGGCATCCTCGTCCAGATGCCGGTGCCCGACCACGTCGACGACCGCGAAGTCCTCCGTCGAACCCGCCCCGCGAAGGACGTCGACGGGTTCCACCCCGAGAACGTCGGCCGACTCGTCGCCGGCGACGCCCGATTCAAACCCTGCACGCCCCACGGCATCCAGAAGCTCCTCGAAGCGTACGACATCGAGACCGAGGGGGCCGACGCGGTGGTGGTCGGTCGGTCGGACATCGTCGGCAAGCCGATGGCGAACCTCCTGATCCAGAAAGCACCGTTCGGGAACGCCACCACGACCGTCTGTCACTCCCGGACCCAGGATCTCGCCGCGAAGCTCGGCGACGCCGACATCGTCGTCGCCGCTGTGGGCGTCCCGGAGTTCATCGATGGCTCGATGTTGAAGGAAGGTGCGACCGTGATCGACGTCGGTGTCAACCACGTGGAGACGGACGAGGGGGACTCCGAACTCGTCGGCGACGTCGACTTCGAGAGCGCGCGAGAGGTCGCGGGAGCGATCACGCCCGTCCCGGGTGGCGTCGGTCCGATGACCCGTGCGATGCTCCTGTACAACACCGTGAAGGCAGCGAGCCAGCAACACGACATCGAGATCGAACTCCCCTGAGCGGACCTCGGTTGGGTGGCGCTGATGAACGTATTGCTGTCGAACAAACGTTCGATACAATATCGTCGATGAACGGTGTGAAGCTCGGTGCCCCGGCACTTATGTATTTGTGCAGCGGAGACACCAGTATGAGTGTCGAGATCGAGGGGTTCGAAGAACTGGCAGACAGACTCGACCAGCTCGGGGAGAACGCGGCGTCAGTCGATGGAGAGAACACGGTTTCGTTCGATGAGTTATTCACGAGCGACTTCATGCGGACGCACACCGAGTACGACTCGATAGAGACGTTCTTTGAACGGAGTCCGTGGACGGTCGAGACGCAGGACGATTTCGAACACATTCCCGAAGACGAGTTCGATCGGTACATAGACGACCACACCGGTTTCAATTCGTGGGACGCTATGCTGTCCGCTGCTGCCAGAGAATGGCTCGGTCGACAAGTCACCCTCGAGTAGTGTCTGTCTGCTCCTCGCCTTCCGCGTCCGTTCCTGCGTCTCCTTTTTCGCCGGGATGTGAACTGTCGTCGTCAGATTCTTCTTGGACTGGCTCACTCTCCCCACCGACGCGCTCTCGTCGCTCTCTCGACCAGTGTAGATGGACATCGACATCGTGCCCCTCCCCTTCGATTTTGAACCCCGTCGACGGTCCGCTGTCGCCGTTGCCATCGGTGGTGAGATTGTAGATGCCGATCGCAAACGAACCGACCGTCGTGATGCCGAGTATGACACGCCAAAGAGTTCTCACTCCGGCAGTTACGTCGCCGTAGTTGGGGTTTTCGACGATGATGCGAACATCAACCAGATAGCTTGCGCTGAAGAGCACCAAGGCTACCACACCGACGAACAGCACCGCCCGGGAGGAATATCGTCGGAGATCGAGATAATCCAGCGGCATCTGTTCTGCTACCGATATCTTATCCGTAGTATATAAAAACCCGGAGTCGATGACAGCGAATCTTCGGCGACTGTTTATTCGGCTCCGTAACGTAAGCCCACGCAGATGGTCGCGCCGAAACACTCGCCCGGACCAGCCGCCGAGTACGCCTTCAGGACAGGAATGATAGCTGCGGCGCTGGTCGGGCTCACGGGGATCGGATTCCTCTACTGGACGGGGACGATCGCGCTGCTCCTGGCAGGCTACTCGTTGGTACTCCTGTTCCCGCTGTATCTCGTGGCCGCGGCGGTGGTGCTCAGCGTGTGGCTCGGCTACAACACGGACGCAACGGATCTTCGGCCGGTGTATCGGAACGACCGGCGGTCGTAAGCGAACAGCATCCAACGTGCCGACAGCACGACTGGTTCCGAGAGCTACTGTGTGGTCGATATCGCCGTTCGCGATGCTGGATCGCCTTCGTCCGGATAACTCCGGTATCGAGATCGTGTTCCAAGACTGCTTAAGTCGAGAATCCACTCGTGGAGACTCGGTGAAACTGTTCGTCGGATCCAGAGTCTGCCCCGTGCTGTGAGAGGTGTGAAACGACACGCGGATTTTTATCACTCGCTAGAAATTGTAGACGGATGACCGAGACCGGTTCGGTGAAACGGGAGTCCGGCTCCGGGTTCGAATTTTGGGCTCCAGCGATCGTCGCCGGCACGGCCCTGTTCCTCGGTGTCCTCGATATGTCGATGATGAACGTCGCCGTCCCATCGATCGTACAGGACCTGAACACCACGGTGAGTGCGATGCACGGCGCGATCGCGGTGTACTCGATGGTGATGGCCGCACTCATCATCCCGGGTGGAGCGCTCAGATCGGTCGTCGATACGAAACGGCTGCTCGTGATCGCGCTCGTGATTTACAGCATCGGGACGCTGCTCGCAGGGGCCAGCCCGAACATGCTCACGCTCTTCGTCGGCTGGTCGATAATCGAGGGGATCGCCGCTGCGCTCCTCCTCCCGATCACCTACTCCATCATCGTCGAGAACTACGCGGACAGCGCCCGAACCAAAGCCTTCGGTGCGATCGGCGGCGTGACGGCGGTCGGCATCGCCATCGGACCGATGATCGGCGGGATCCTCACGACGTTCGCCACGTGGCGATGGGGGATGTTCGGCGAATTCGGCATCGTGCTCGTGGTGCTCGCGTTGACTCGCTATCTCGACTCTCAGCCGAGCGATCGTCGTGTGGCGATCGACGTCGGCGGCACAGTGCTGTCGATCCTCGGTGCGGTCACGATCATCGGTGGGACCCTGCTCGCCGGTCGGTACGGCTGGGTGCGCCCGTTGCGCCCGGTCGTCGTGAGCGGGGTACGGATCGAACCATTGGGGTTCTCGCCCGCGATCTGGTCGATCGCGATCGGGGTGGCGTTGCTCGCCGTGTTCGTCCAGTGGGAGCAGCGCCAAGCGCGTACCGGTCGCCCGCTGCTGATCCCGCCGGACGTGCTCCGCAATCGGACGTTCGCCGCCGGGATCGCCACCTTCGCCGCCGAGTCACTCTTTCTCTCGGGGTTCCTGTTCTCGATGCCGGTCTTTCTCCAGTCGGCGCTCGGCTACTCGGCGTTCGAGACCGGGCTCGCGCTCCTCCCGTTCTCGGTCGTGACGCTGCTCGTGACGACGATTTCGACTGGCTGGCGCGCGTACGTCGCGCCGAAGCACATCGTCCAGGGCGGGATCGTGCTGATGGGCGGCGGACTGTTGCTCCTCGTTTCGCTGACGGACCTCGATCTCACGCTCCTCGAGATGGCACTGCCGATGGCGGTGATCGGCGTCGGTCTCGGGCTGTTCACGGGCCAGCTCGTCGATCTCACCATGTCGGCGGTGCCGTCCTCTGAGGCCTCGGTCGCGTCGGGCGTCATCAACTCGCTGAGCCAGCTCGGGTACGCGTTCGGGACGGCCGTCGCCGGCTCGTTCCTGCTCGCCGGATTTTACGGAAGCGTCGTCGACGGCGTGACGCGATTCGCGACGGGATCGTCGGTCTCCGGCGACGAGCGACGACAGCTGGTCGTGGCGCTCGAGGATCGGCTCGATGCGACGACACAGGCTCAGCAAGAGGCGTTCGTCAACCAGCTCCCACCAGCGACGCGCGAGCAACTGCTCGATGTCGTCCGGACGGCGATGGAGACCGCCCAGCGGAGCGTGCTGTTGCTCATCGTGATGTTCGTCCTTCTCACTCTCGTCGCAGCGAGTCTCCTCCCTGCAGTACGGCCACGGTGAGGACGGGGCGGCGCTCCCGCCAATGGCGTGCCGTGGCGGCGTCTACACCAGCGTCAGGGCGAACGTCAGGAGGAACCCGACGGCGGTGGCGATCGCGACCGCCGGGCCGCCCTCCTCGAACGCCTCGGGCATCGTGGCGTCGGCGAGCGTGGCGAGGACGGCACCGCCGGCGAACGACCGGACCACCGCGAGCGCTGCCGGCGACGCTTCGCGGAGGAAGACGCTGCCGGCGACGACGGTGAGCGAGAGCACGATCCCCGTTGTGGTCCAGAGAACGAGGATCGCGGTGGTCGAGAAGCCACCCGAGCGCATGTCCGAGGCCCCGCCGATCCCCTCGGGAACGTTGTTGATCACGATGGCCGCGAACAGCGGGAGCGTGCCGGCGTCGCCGACGAAGGTTATC